>NZ_JRKB01000092.1:0-62741 GCF_000800945.1 Plesiomonas sp. ZOR0011 | reverse complement strand
GGAAGGAAGGAAGGAAGGAAGGAAGGAAGACGCAACATTGTAATGACACCGCACGACAAGCTCGCTACCACCACACCGGAACCGCCGGCCCCAAACCCGCACTAAAGAAACTGAAGAAAAAGACGAAAAAAATGAGATTTTTTGATGCTGACGTGAAACTTCCGATGCAAAGCAGAGTCTGAGTATATGCCACTGCTTTTTCTTTGATGTCCCCTGAGTTTAGAGGATAACCCGGTAACGTAATCTTTGGTTCCCAGTTACCGGGCGTTTTTCTTCCTGCCGTTCATCCGTTAACTTTTCCCTCGCTTTTCATCCCTATCAGTTTGATTCTGTTTGTATTGCTTTTGGCTGCACTATTTTAGGTACACGTAATGTTTAGGTACACGTAATGCCAGCCGAGTCGCTGTACCGAATATGCACGGCCATCGCGTTAGCCAATCTCGCCCTCTTCGGCATAAATCACATCCGTTAAGACTCCCGCACCATTGCCGGCTTGATGCCAGTTAGGCAGCGTGATCCGAATTTGCATCGCGGTGGTGAACTTAATTAGCTCATTATCGGTCAGATGCAAGACCAGATCGGCTAAACCGGGGTTATGGCCTACCAACACCAACTGTTGCACCGAGTCAGGCGTGGCCGTGATCAGCTTTAACAGCTGCGGCAATGTGGCTTCATACAACTCAGGCGCGAGCCGTAATCTGGCTTGCAAGGCCGGCTTGCCTTCTAGCATCAAAGACGCAGTTTGCATCGTCCGTACACTGGGAGAGCAAAGTAACAACGCATCCTCATGAATAAAGGCTTGGCGCTGCGCCATCAATGTGGCTTGGCGTAATCCACGTTTAGCCAGTGGCCGTTGATAATCGGATGCCATATGATGCCGCCATGAAGATTTGGCATGGCGGACGAGTACTAATTCACACGTCATAGCGCCTCATTTATTTAAATTAATGCTATCGTAATCACGAATTATGGTATTTCATGCCACAAAAAAGTGACAAAGTGGTTTAATCAATCAGGCAGCATCGTGAGCACAGAAAGAGAAGAAAACGATATGCTCTGCAGTAGAATTCTGATCCTTATACCACTAGCTTCGGATTGATTATAACATAACCAAACAACAGCCATATTGATGAAAAACTAACCTTTTGTATTTATATCATGGTATATCGCATTGTTATTTTTTTTGTAACATTTTCAATCAGTGCTGTTTTGTTCCATTCGGAACAACAAGTACGTGATATCTACATGATGTCACGTCTGCATAATGAAATTAATTTATCTTTCCTGAAAATGTACTCGACATTACGCCGAGTAAAAGTGGCTTTTTCAAATTCAGCGGCAATCAGCAATCCTAATTTGCCCATCATCACCGCTGAAGATGGCGTTACCTTAGTGGTCAACCCGCAGCACCATGCGGTTCCCCAGCTTTACGAATCGCTCAATAAAATCAAAAATTTGCTGGATCTTGAAAGTGATAATCACACACATTTATTATCATTAGTGCAAAAAAACGGCCAATATGGGTATTTCACTCCGTATCGCCCTCATTACCAAGCCATTCTGAATTCTTTGGCAAAAGATCCAGAAAGCCTCGGTATTTTAAAAAAATATCATCTAGCCGAAGAGTTTGATGAGAGCCTTTTATTTTGTGATATCCGCACATCAGAAGTTTATAAAGAGGAATATTCACACCAGCAAATGCTCAGTATTTTTATGCCGATCTTTGATAAGAAAAAAGTTTCCGCACTGGCAATTGTTGATTTAAATAGTGATTTCATTGCTTACAAGATTCGCAAATTTAATAAAGAGAATAATACTTATTTCCAATTGAGTGATAGCAAAGGGATGGCATTAAATATTCCTTGCATCACCACGCAGGAATACATTTATAACCCGCGCTTTACGCCGGATAGCTGGCATCATCTGCTGTTCAGTTTAGCGATTGCAACGCTCGCGACGTTGTTGTTTAACTCCTACTTTAAACTTAAAGGGGTGGCATTTCGGGATAAACTGACGGGGCTACATAATCGAAGCTATTTCCAACGCAAACAGCACAGCTTACGGCATTGCTATAGCGTGATCCTGATGGATATTGATGATTTCAAAGCCATCAATGATCACTATGGTCACGATACCGGCGATAAAATTTTGCGTGGGATGGCGGAAATTATTCAACGCTGCGCCCGTAAAGATGACTTGCTGATCCGCTGGGGCGGAGAGGAATTCTTATTGGTGCTGTATACCGATAATGTGGTGGTTGCTCAAGAGCGAGCTGAGTTCATCCGGAAAACCATCGCCGAAACGCCGATTAACGGTTTGCGGATCAGCGTGTCTATCGGCGTCAGTGCTTGCACGGAGCAGAGTTTTGACCTGACCTTTAAACAAGCTGACATTGCCCTGTATCAATCTAAAGCGCTCGGCAAAAATCAAGTCACCTTGTTTCGGGAAAACACAGAAAGCAGCCTCCCTCCCGATGTAAGCCATTAATGCGTCGGCTATCGGCAACGCGAACCGGAAACAGACTGAGTTAGCATTAGAAAAACGCGGCGATCCTGTGTAGAATCGCCGGCGTTTTTCCCTCTTTGAATGATTTGTGAGCGTAATAGCATGCAACAGCCACGTATTGGTTTTGTATCACTGGGTTGCCCGAAAAATCTGGTCGACTCTGAGCGTATTTTAACGGAGCTGCGCACCGAAGGTTATCATGTGGTGCCAAGCTATGATGATGCTGACATGGTGATCGTGAACACCTGTGGCTTTATCGACAGCGCCGTACAGGAATCGCTGGAAGCCATCGGCGAAGCGTTGCATGAAAACGGCAAGGTGATCGTGACCGGCTGTTTGGGTGCGAAAGAAGATCAAATCCGCGAAGTGCACCCGAAAGTGCTCGAGATCAGCGGCCCGCATAGCTATGAGCAAGTGCTGAGCCACGTGCATAAATATGTACCGAAGCCAAAGCATGATCCGTTTACCAGTCTGGTACCGGAAACCGGCGTTAAACTGACGCCACGTCATTACGCTTACCTGAAAATTTCTGAAGGCTGCAACCACCGTTGTACGTTCTGCATCATTCCATCACTGCGTGGTGATCTGGAAAGCCGGCCGATTGGCTCGGTATTGGATGAAGCCAAGCGTCTGGTGGAATCCGGCGTGAAAGAGCTGCTGGTGATTTCGCAAGATACCTCGGCCTACGGGGTCGATGTAAAGCACCGGACGGGTTTTTGGAATGGCCAGCCAGTGAAAACCAGCATGCTGTCACTGTGTGAGCAGTTGGCAAAACTGGGCGTGTGGGTGCGTCTGCACTATGTGTATCCGTATCCACATGTGGATGACGTGATCCCATTGATGGCAGAAGGCAAAATCCTGCCTTATCTGGATATTCCACTGCAGCACGCCAGCCCGAAAGTGCTGAAGCTGATGAAGCGTCCGGGCTCTGTGGAGCGCACGTTGGAGCGCATCAAGCGCTGGCGTGAGATTTGCCCAGAGCTGACTTTGCGTTCCACCTTCATCGTCGGCTTCCCGGGTGAAACCGAAGAAGACTTCGAGATGCTGCTGGACTTCTTGCGCGAAGCCAAGATCGATCGCGCCGGCTGCTTCAAGTACAGCCCAGTCGATGGGGCAACCGCGAACGACCTGCCGGATCAAATTCCGGAAGAGGTGAAAGAGGACCGCTGGAACCGCTTCATGCAAGTCCAGCAGGAAGTGTCTGCGCTGCGTCTGCAAGAGAAGATTGGCCGCGAAATGCTGGTGATCATCGATGAAGTGGATGAAGAAGGCGCGGTCGCGCGCAGCATGGCCGATGCACCAGAAATCGACGGTGCGGTCTACCTGAACGGTGAAACGAACCTGAATGTAGGCGATATTGTCCGCGTGAAAGTAGAGCACGCCGACGAATACGATTTGTGGGCCAGTCTCGTTTAATCGCCGCCCTCATTTAAGCTCCATCGCTGTTTAGCCAAGCCTAAATGGCATAAAAACCGGCTACCTTATCCAAGGTGCCGGTTTTTTTATTGCTCGCACAGGCACAGCCAACTTAAAACTGCATCTGCGCGGGATCTGGATATAAATAGCTAAAACCCTGTTCACGACAAATCAAGCTGCCATCAATCACCCGCATTTTACCGTTGGTATCCGGCAAAAAGGTCGGTGGCTCGACGCCTAATGAGCGTGAAATCAGCGGATAGAACACCGAGCGGATCGGATGCTCAGGGGCACACAAATTGTAAATACGCCCCTGTGGTAAACGGCATTCCAGCAACAGCGCGATAGCGCGGATGCAATCATCCAGATGCACAAAATTCACCCCTTGCGCACCATCGGTTAGATTTTGCCGTCCGGCCAGGAAACGGGCCGGATGTCGCCCAGGGCCGACCAAACCGGCGCAGCGCAGAATATCGACGCGCACACCCGGCAACGCATGCAACCAATTTTCCAGCTCATGCAGCGCCCGCGCCGATGCCGTTTCTGGATAACATCCCGACGCTTCAGTCACCGCCCCTTTACCGCGGCCATACACCGACGTCGAACTGACAAAAATAATATGCTGCACTTGCCCTTGCGCTAAGGCGCTATCGACCAAATTCTGCACCGCCGAGATATAAAACAGCTCATCGCAATTATGTCGACCTGGCGGGATATTGATGATCAACGTTTGAGCCGCGAGCAGATGCGTTACATCGTCATCGTCCGCGTCCAGTTCTGGCGTCAGTTGTAAACGATAACACTCGATACCGCTTAACCGGGCTGCATCCACGCCATCCTGTGTGGTTTTACTGCCCAGTACATGCTGACCTTGCGCCTGCAGTGCCATAGCCAGCGGCATTCCTAGCCAGCCCAGCCCGATAATGGCAATTTCTTTGCTCATAAATGCCTCACTACAGCATGACCGTGCTGCCCGTATGTACCTGTGTTCAGTGATAACACTTCCCCTACCGGCATGCAAATCCCTCCCTATCGTCAAGTTGTAACACTCTGCGCCAGCCATGAAGTCAGTTATAGTAGGCAGCGTGTCTTCGAATTATGGCAAGAAAATGAAAACGTGTTGTGTGTGTGAGGCGTCAGCCGGGATCCCGTTTCAGCAAATTGATGGCCGCCACTACTGGCGCTGCCAACACTGTCAGGCGACATGGCTCGATAGCCAGCATCATCTCTGTGCGCAGGCAGAGTTAGCCGAATATCAGCTGCATGAAAATAATCTGCACGACAGTGGGTATCGCGACTTTCTCACCCGCATCAGCGAGCCGTTACAAAATCGCCTGCAACCGGGCGCTGAAGGATTGGATTTTGGCTGTGGGCCGGGGCCGTTATTGGCGCAAATGCTGGAAGAAGCCGGTTTTCGCATGCATAAGTATGACCCTTATTTTCACCCCGAACGGGCAACGCTGGCCCGTGAGTATGATTTTGTCACCTGCACCGAAGTGGCAGAGCATTTTTATGCCCCCGCGCAAGAATTCGCGCTTTTGCGCTCACTGGTTCGCCCCGGTGGTTGGCTCGCACTAATGACCTGTTTTCAGACCGATGACAGCCGTTTTGCGAATTGGAGTTATCGCCGTGACCCCACCCATGTGGTGTTCTACAAAGCAGAAACCTTCATGACGCTGGCACAGATGTGGGGATGGCAGTGTGAGATTCCTCGTAAGGATGTGGTGTTGCTACAAAAACCGCGGACGGAATAGCCCTCCTGAACCGTCGTATACCCGTATACCATCGGTAAAAAATGCGAGGTAAAAAACACGAAAAAAATGCCGCGCAATGCGGCATTTTGATAACGGATATTGCTCACTGATAGCAACGGGTAAACTCGATTCTTAATCAGTCTTATTCCGTCCAGTACACATCCACTGGCGTTTGGGTCTGGCCCAACACGGCGCGCACTGGCATCTCGTTAACATCATCGCCTTGTAACGCACGCTCGTAAACCACCCGCTTCGACGCGCCCACCAGATGCAGGTAAATCTGCCGACTGGCCAGCAGCGCTGGCAAGGTCAAGGTGATGCGATCCAGTGGCGCGGTCAGCGGCGTCATGCCCATGCATAGCTGACCGGAATACATGTTCAG
This sequence comes from Plesiomonas sp. ZOR0011, assembly GCF_000800945.1. Taxonomy (NCBI): domain Bacteria; kingdom Pseudomonadati; phylum Pseudomonadota; class Gammaproteobacteria; order Enterobacterales; family Enterobacteriaceae; genus Plesiomonas; species Plesiomonas sp. ZOR0011. The sequence goes on along the minus strand of NZ_JRKB01000092.1, from coordinate 56,684 downwards.
CGCCGCGGGCAGATTTTCCGCTCCAGGGAACAGTGACGCGGTGTGACCGTCTTCGCCCATCCCCAAAATCACCACATCAAACGGACGCGGCAGATGTGCCAGACGCTCCGCAGTCAGCGCCGCACCGGCAAACGGGGTCAAATAAGCATTCTTCAGACCGCAAAAATGTGCGGACGCCGCAAAACCTTGCAGCAGATGGGCACGCACCAATTTTTCATTGCTGGACTCATCCTGCACATCCACCCAACGCTCATCAGCCAGCGTGATATACACGCGGCTCCAATCAATGCGTTGCTGGCTCAGCTCGCTAAACAGCGCAATCGGGGTACGTCCGCCGGACACCACCAAACTGGCAGCACCACGCTCATCCACACCCTGTTGCAGCGCTTGAGCGATACGCTCAGCCAACTGGCTATTAAGCGCCTGCGCATCCGCGAACTCTTTAAATACCGGTACCGATATAGCCATCATGTTCTCCTTGCTAGGGGTCAGCGTTGGCTGACCGATAGGCACAGTGTCGTACATCACTGTGCCCACGCTCATTCAAATCAGGCGAATTCGCTCCACGAGCGGTTGTCACGGGTGATCATGGCGATGGATGCCACTGGGCCCCATGTGCCAGCCTGATACGGTTTTGGCGGCTCATTATCGGCAGCCCAAGCTTCGATAATGGAGTCAGCCCACTTCCACGCCTCTTCCACCTCATCACGGCGTACAAACAGTGCTTGAATGCCGCGCATTGCTTCGAGCAGCAGACGCTCGTAAGCATCGGCAATGTGCTCGCCACTGAAGGTATCGGAGAAACTCAGATCCAGTTTAGTCGTCTGCAAACGGTGCTTGTGATCCAGACCCGGCACTTTATTGAGGATCTGAACTTCAATGCCCTCGTCCGGCTGCAAACGGATGGTCAGCTTGTTCGGTGGAAGATCTTTGTAAGAGTCACTGAACAGGTTCAGTGGTGGGTTTTTGAAGTACACCACAATCTCAGAGCACTTCGCTGGCATCCGCTTACCGGTACGCAAGTAGAACGGTACGCCTGCCCAACGCCAGTTATCGATGTCCACGCGGATAGAGACGAAGGTTTCCGTGTTGCTGCTCTTGTTCGCGCCCTCTTCTTCCAGATAGCCAGGCACCTTTTGTCCTTGCACAAAACCGGCCGTGTACTGGCCACGTACGGTTTTCTCATTGACGTTGGTGTGGTCAATTCGGCGCAGTGCACGCAAGACTTTCACCTTCTCATCGCGGATACGATCAGAGGTCAGGTCAACCGGTGGCGACATGGCAATCATTGTCAGGATTTGCAACAGGTGGTTTTGCACCATGTCACGCATCTGACCGGCTTTGTCAAAGTAACCCCAACGGCCTTCAATCCCCACTTCTTCGGCGATGGTAATTTGCACCTGATCAATGGTGCGGTTATCCCATTTTGAGGCAAAAATGGAGTTAGCAAAGCGCAGAGCCAACAGGTTCAATACCGTTTCTTTGCCCAAATAGTGGTCAATACGGTAGACCTGCGACTCATCAAAATATTCCGCTACGCCATCATTGATCTGGCGCGAGGTCTCTAAACTGGTACCAATCGGCTTTTCCATCACCACGCGGTGAGGTTGCTTGTTCAGACCAACGGCGGCCAAACCACGGCAAATCGCCGGATAGGTCATTGGCGGCATGGCGAAATAGTTCACCATCACTTGCTCTTTGCTCTCCGCCAGCGCAGCCAGCTGGGCAAAATCGGCCTCGTTATTCACATCCAGATTGCAAAAATGCAGACGCTGACAGAGCACTTCCCAAACGGCAGGTGCAATTTCTTCTTTTACAAAGGTTTCCAGCGCATTGCGAACAAAGTCGTGATACTCGTCCTGACTCCACTCCGCACGACCGACCCCGATAATGCGGGTATCCTGATGCAGTAAGCCTGCTTTTTCCAATTGATATAAGGAAGGCAGCAGCTTGCGGCGCGCCAGATCACCTTTGGTGCCGAACAGAACCAAATCACAGGCCTGTGCTTTTGATACCATCTGTCTAGTCCTTAAGCCGTGTTTACCGGCTATGTAATTTTTTTACCACAGCCATGCTAGCCAACTTATTTCGCGCAGTAAACCGCTAGCCGGCAAATCGGATCTGCTGCATCGCGCCGAACTTGCCGCTCAATAAATCGCTGTCAGCCATAAAAACAACCACTCTCACTGTGCTTTCCATACACGCTATTTTTAGACATCAGTCATATTCTGACGAAAAAATACGATCATTCGGATTTTGCAACGCTGTGCACCCACTACCTCTGGTAGTATATTTTCAGCATATTCCCACGAATCTCGGGGATTACGGATTTCAGTTACATTCCAAACAGCGCGTGGTATCCGCATGAACACACTGGAAAAAATCCAGAAAAGCTTGGAGCATTTTAGCAAATCGGAACGCAAGGTTGCCGAAGTCATCATTGCCTCTCCCCAAACTGCCATTCATTCCAGTATTGCCACATTGGCCAAAATGGCGGATGTCAGTGAGCCGACCGTAAACCGCTTTTGCCGTCGTCTGGATACCAAAGGTTTTCCTGATTTTAAACTGCATCTGGCTCAGAGTCTTGCCAACGGTACCCCGTACGTAAACCGTAACGTGGAAGAAGATGATGCCGCCGAGGCCTACACCGCCAAGATTTTCGAATCCACCATGGCGAGTCTGGAAGTGGCCAAAAACAGTTTAGACACCAGCGCCGTCAATCGCGCCGTGGATCTGCTGACTCAAGCCAAGAAAATTTCCTTTTTCGGCTTAGGCTCTTCTGCTGCGGTGGCGCACGACGCCATGAATAAATTCTTCCGCTTCAATGTGCCGGTGTTGTGGTTCGATGATGTGGTGATGCAGCGCATGAGCTGCATGAATGTCAGCGAAAATGATGTCATCGTACTGATCTCACACACCGGCCGAACCAAAAGTCTGGTGGAAGTGGCGCAACTGGCGCGCGAAAATGATGCCACCGTCATCGCCATTACCTCGGAAGGCTCTCCGCTGGCGCGTGAAGCATCATTGGCTCTGACGTTGGATGTCCCTGAAGATACCGACGTTTATATGCCAATGGCCTCGCGTATCGCACAGTTGACACTGATTGATGTTCTGGCCACCGGCTTTACACTGCGCCGAGGCGCCAAATTCCGCGATAATCTCAAGCGAGTTAAAGATGCACTGCGCGATTCCCGCTTTGAAAAAGGTCCTACCGCCTGATATAAGGGTGCGTGCATGAATGCTTATGCATAATCACTGCACATTTTGCGGTACTTCGCCTTGATGTACCGCAACGGAATCCGCATGAAAGCACTAACGCAAGTTTCATGCAAAGTGCGATAATAAACGGAGTCATCATGCCATCAGGCTATCGTGGATAACCTCCGATTGGCATGCCGGATTATCGCATTCCGCTGACTACGACGAATCTGCTGTCCTTGCCTGGCAGCATCGTATAGCGACTATATAACGGAGTTATCCATGTCAAGAAGGCTCAGAAGAACCAAAATCGTTACCACACTCGGCCCAGCAACTGACCGCGACAATAATCTTGAAAAAATCATTGCCGCCGGTGCTAACGTTGTTCGTCTAAACTTCTCCCACGGCAGCGCTGAAGACCATCTGATGCGTGCCAACAAAGTGCGTGAAATCGCCGCTAAACTGGGTAAACACGTTGCAATTCTGGGCGACCTGCAAGGTCCTAAGATTCGAGTCTCTACCTTCAAAGAAGGTAAAATCTTCCTGAATGTGGGCGACAAATTCCTGCTGGATGCTGATCTGCCAAAAGGCGAAGGCGATAAAGAACAAGTCGGTATTGACTACAAAGGTCTGCCAAACGATGTAGTACCTGGCGATATCCTGCTGCTGGACGACGGCCGCGTTCAACTGAAAGTGCTGGAAGTGCAAGGCGTTAAAGTCTTCACTGAAGTCACCGTAGGTGGCCCACTGTCGAACAACAAAGGCATCAACAAGCTGGGTGGCGGTCTGTCCGCAGAAGCGCTGACCGAGAAAGACAAAGCTGACATCATCACCGCAGCGAAAATCAATGTTGATTTCCTGGCGGTGTCTTTCCCACGTACCGGTGAAGACCTGAACTATGCTCGCCGTTTGGCGCGTGATGCAGGCTGCAACGCCAAGATCGTTGCTAAAGTTGAACGTGCAGAAGCCGTTGCCACCGATGAAGCGATGGATGACGTGATCCTGGCTTCTGATGTCGTGATGGTTGCCCGTGGTGACCTAGGCGTTGAAATCGGCGATCCAGAGCTGGTAGGCGTGCAGAAGAAACTGATCCGCCGTGCCCGTAGCCTGAACCGCGCGGTGATCACTGCGACTCAAATGATGGAGTCCATGATCACTAACCCAATGCCAACCCGTGCTGAAGTTATGGACGTGGCTAACGCTGTGCTGGATGGTACCGATGCCGTGATGCTGTCCGCAGAGACCGCAGCAGGCCAGTACCCAGCAGAAACCGTAGCAGCAATGGCGCGCGTATGTCTGGGTGCGGAGAAGATGCCAAGCATCAACGTCTCCAACCACCGTATGGATCGCACCTTCGACAACGTCGAAGAGACCATTGCGATGTCCACCATGTACGCCGCTAACCACCTGCAAGGGGTTACCGCTATCATCGCTATGACCGAGTCAGGTCGTACTGCGCTGATGATGTCCCGTATCAGCTCCGGCAAGCCAATTTTCGCCATGTCTCGTCACGAGTCTACGCTGAATCTGGCGGCGCTGTACCGCGGTGTGACTCCGGTCTTCTTTGATACCCATACTTCTGGCCACGAAGCGGCGCAAGAAGCGGTTTCCGTGCTGAAGGACAAAGGTTTCCTGATGGCTGGCGATCTGGTGATGGTAACGCAAGGTGACGAAATGGGCGCTATCGGTAGCACCAACACCTGCCGGATCCTGCGCGTAGAATAAGACGGTCTCCGTCCATCCACAGCGCTAACTGAGAAGCGCTGTAAAAAAGCCCGCTATTGCGGGCTTTTTATTGCGTGATATTTGCCAATCCGTGTAGTGAGTCGCCTTTAACCGCGGTTTCGTCTCCACACTCCACCGATATCCACTATCCACAAAATCAGTTACGAATTTTCTCGGCAAAGACTTGTACCGGATCGGTTCGCAGCACATACACCCGCTTTAAGGTGTACGGATTATCGTGTACCTGCACTTTCCCCTGCTCGGTGGTCACCGCCAGACGGTAACCGGCCTCTTTCGCCGCTTTAATCGCGCGGCTGTTATAGCCACCAAACGGATACGACAGGTAATCGGCGTTATGGTTAAACTTGGCCAACGCCTTTTTCGAGCGCACAAAATCGCGATAGATATTGTGATAAGACTTAGACAGCAAAATCGGATGGCGAGTCGCCGCGCGTTTATGCAAGAAGTGGGTATGGGATTCAATCTCAAACACATCCGACATCGCATCAATCTCCTGAATACTCAAAAATTGCAGCGTATTCGGGTCCCACTTTTGGGGAAAATACTTGATACGAGACGAAATGATAAACGCCACCGCGTTCAAGTCATACTTTTTCAGAATCGGATAAGCATACTTGTACACAGATTTCAGACCATCATCAAAGGTCAGCACCACCGCCCGCGCCGGCAGATTATTGGTGGCATGCACATAGCCATCTAACTGCTCCATGGTCAGGGTTTGGTAACCGGCTTGCTTGAGATAAGCCATCTGGTTGTTAAAGGCTGCATCCGACGTTGTGGTGGAGGTATGGCGGAAATACTTATTCTCCGCATTCGTCAGCAGATGGTGATAGGTCAAGACGGGGATCCCGTGATCCAATTCGACATCCGAGCTTTTCAGGTACTTGAGCTGATCGGCTAAATTAACCAGATACCAGCTGACATTATTGCTGTCCTGAATCTTACCCAGCACCGGATAACGCAAGTTGCTGTTCAGATAGGCAAACACCTTTGGCTGATACGAGATACTGTCATACACCGGCACCCGCGTTTTAGTCAGGATATTTTTCTGGTGTACTTCCATCTCATCACTGGCCTGATCAATGAGGCCATCGAGCAAATGGTCAATCTTGTCTTTTTGCAAAATCCGCACATCAGCAGGTGTAATATCCCCTTGTGCGTTACCAAAGCGTACTTGATATAACCCTGGCTGCTGCACATCCACATCTATGGATTGTCCTTTGTTCAAGGTGGCCACCGGCATGCGTACACCCGCGATATCCGTTTGGATCACCGTATCACGCAGGGTAACCGCTTTAACAAACTGATGGCCCTCCGGCTCTGCCAGTGACCTAATTTTCGGCTCATTGCTTTCTGCCGCACGGCAGGTAAAAGCCAACATCAATAACACCAGAGCGCCGCTCCGGCTCACCACATTCAACAGCGTTTTCATCGCATCAACAGCCAATTTTGCGCTAAATTATCCCCAGAAAGCATTATCTTGGTTTTGCTATAAAGACTCACTTTCATAAGGGCTGATCTCGCCTTCTTTCCGTGTTTTTAGTAACTTTAAGAACCAAATATACTGCTCAGGATTCGGCCTCACTAAAATTTCAATCTCTTCATTCATTCGACGAGCCGCTGTTACCGGATCGGCATCTTGCAAATCATCCATCGGTGGACGGATATGCATTTCAAACACGCCTTCTTGGCTGTTGTACACCGGGAACAACGGGATCACCGCGGCATTACACACCTTCATCATTTTACCCAAGCCTGGCAACGTCGCTTTGTAGGTGGCAAAAAAGTCCACAAACTCACTTTTTTCCGCACCGTGGTCTTGATCCGGTAAATAGTAACCACAATAGCCTTGGCGCACCGAACTCAAAAATGCCTTGATACCGTCTTGGCGCGTATGCAAACGACCACCAAAACGCAGCCGAACACGGTTCCAAATCCAATCGACCAATAAGTTATCATGGGGATTAAACATCGCTGCGATCGGCATACCTTTCGATGCCATAATGATACCGGGAAAATCAATGGCCCAAGCATGTGGCACCATAAAAATGATGTTTCGGCCAGAAGCTTTGACCTGTTCAACATGCTCAAAGCCGATAAAACGGGTGCGACTATCCAAAAATGATTTGCTGCGTAGAGCCAACTCGGTCATTGCCAGCATCACTTGTGCTGCGGTCGCGAAAGTCTTATCGACTAACTTTGCGCGTTCTGATGCTGTCATCTCCGGGAAACAGCAGTCCAGATTAATTTCTGCTCGACGCCTTTGCCGCTTGGCCTTACGCCCAGCAAAATGGCCTAACTTCGCAGCCAATGCATCACGCATGCGGTGGGGTAAAAAAGCTACTAATGCCACCAGCAACAAGCCCAGCCAGACTGGCCAGTAGCGCGGATGCAACATTGCAAGCGTAAACTTCGGTATATGCCCTTCGGCTTTTCGTGTCTGTGTCATGCGGATTCCGGCATTAATAAAAACCGACTTATGATAGGTTGGATCTGTAATTTTGCAATTCTTGTCCGTACTTTTCGGCCTTTTTCTGGGCGCACATTTCGTTCACCCTCGCTGTGCCGTTGACGTTATGATCCCTTTACCTTTTATACAAAACAGAGTGACGTCAATTTAGCCTCTCTCGGTAACTGTCTCACTTTTCTGCATTATTACAGTAAAACTTCAACCAATTCGTTACCGCTTTAGAGTAACTATCTTGTGAATTGGACTTTTTCAGCATAAGTCGCCTAGTATGGCGCAGTAAATTTCAGTAACGTTTGGATAAAATTTTTAGGGAGTGGCCTGATGCATTTACGTTCTCTTTCGCTGATCACCGCAGTAGCCCTGCTGGCCGGATGTAATACCATGCAAAATCACATCGAGAATATTGACGGACGTTGGCAACAGACCAACAACTCCGCCGACAGCAAACCTGCCACTCTGGATATCCAGCAAGGTCATCTGGCAGCATTTGCCGGCTGTAACCGCATGATGGGCGCCGCCAGTGTCGAAAATAATCAACTGGTGGTAAAACAACTGGCCGCCAGCATGATGATGTGTGAGCCACAAGCCATGGAGCGTGAGCAAGCGTTCTCAACCTTCTTGGCCAGCCGCCCGACGATTTCCCTAAAGGACAATCAGCTGACCTTGACCCAAGGTGATACCCGTTACCAATTTAGCGCTCAACCCGCATTCGCTGAGGGCGTAACCAAATTTATCTATGTTGCCGCCGAACGCAAACCGTGCATGGGCGTAGCGCCACAATCTTGCCTGCAGATTCGTGAAGACAGCAACGCACCGTGGCAAAACTATTACGGCACCATCGAAGGCTTTGAGCCAGAGCCTGGGATCAGCTACCGCCTGCGTATCAAAGAGTTCGAGGTAGCAAACCCTCCAGCCGACGGCTCCTCTAAGCGTTGGGTGCTGGATATGATTGTCGAATCTGCGGTAGTCGACGCCCAGTAATCCTAGTCATCCTCTACGGGCGGCATAGCTTAAGCTCTATATCAGCGGCTTCAACACCAGCCGCCTTAGCAAATCACGCCATACCGGACTCTTCTGTCGGTATGGCCGTTTTACCAGCAATATGAGCAATCATGCAGCCTTGCCAGCCTAATTCTGCTCGCCATCTAGCCACACCGTTTTAACGTACACCGCCTCACTCGCTATCAACGGCACCAAGCATACCAAACAGAAATAGCAAAACTCTAAATTCCGAAAATAGCCGCAAAAAAATAAATGGTTTACGTGCTATAATAGTTTACTGCAATATAATCTCATCAATGCGACTTCGTACTGAATACATGTATTAATTATGTCCTTGTCTGCAAAGCTGTCCGGCCGCTTATCATTAAAACTTGTTGTCACCATTTTATTTCTGACAGCGATCAGTGCGATTTTTGGTGTATCGATGATCATCCAATATCGTAATGAAACCGCGATGATCGAAGATTTAAGCGAGCGTATTGCGTCAACGTGGGCACAATTAGTACGAAATGATCTGAATAATTACCTGAGCGCACCGCCACAAGCCAATGCGGTTATTGCCATCAGCTTAAAATCAGCACCGCATATCAATACACAAAACCTGACCGAAATAACGCCACACCTTTACGACACAATTAGTCGCGTATTTACCAATGTTCCACAGTTAAGTTTTGTCGCCATCGGCACCACTGACGGTAACTATGCCGGGGTCAGCCGTGAAATCGTTAAAAATAAATATACCCTGACCTTAAAAGACAGCACCACCGGCGGGGCATTAATGTTCTACACCGATATGGAGCCAACCTCTGCGATCTTGAACAAATTTGATGTTTACGATCCACGCGTTCGCCCTTGGTATCGCGATTCGGATACCCGCAAAATCTCGCTGTGGACGAAAGCCTATCAAGATTATGATGCCAATCGCGGAGTGACTATCTCCTATTCCACACCCGCCTACGATAAAGATAATCGTTATATCGGTATTATCACGTCTGATATTAAATTGAATGGATTTAACCGTTTCTTGCGCAACGTGGCCGGACTTGGTAATTCAGTGATCCTGATTTTAAATGAAGAAAATCAGATTATTTCCCATTCCACCGATGAGCTCACCGAGCATAAAAGCAACATTATTGATTTTAGTTCGATGGAAGATCCGAAACTATTACGCCCTGAACAAAGTCAAAATCCCTTAGTGCGTGTCGCTGCACCACTCATGTCCGTGTCCGACAATCAATCCCACTCATTCACACTTAACGGTGAAACGTATTTCATCCGCATGATGAGTGTCGGTAATGAACTGAATCTGAAAAATTGGAAAGTTGCCGTTATCGTCGCGGAAAAAGATTTGATTGGTAGCCTGCATGAAGATCGCCGTACTACGATTATTTGGATCCTGTGCATCTTTGCTAGCGGCGTGATTTTAACTTGGTTTGCATTATCAAAAGTCACCACTCCAATCTTGAGTGTGGCCCACGCTGCGCGTCTGTTAACGCGCCAACAGTGGTTACCGGTCAAACAAGATCAGTTTGAGCTGAAAGAAATTCGCCTGCTCAATACAGCCTTTAATGACATGTCGCGCTCGCTGTCCGATGCATTCCATGAGTTGGAATACAGCATCGAGTATGACGCCAATACCGCGTTGATGAATCGTACCGGCTTTAAAAAATGGCTGAATAACCAATACACCGACGATAGCCACACTGCGCCATCACTATCCGGACTGGTGCTGGTCAACATCAACAACACCGATGTGATCAAAAACAGTCTTGGCGATGACAGCCTCAATGAGCTGTATCGTCTGATCAGCGCGCGCTTACAGCAATACATCATAGAACTGGATCTGAGTGTAATTGCCGTTAAAAGTGCTGATCATGAATTTATGCTGGCGTATCTCACGCCGCATGAATATGACTACCACAAACTGATCCACGTGTTTTACGAATCGTTCAAACTGCACAACGATGATGTCTTAATCACGGTGAATCTGGGTTATCTCAATCGCCCCTTTGCTGCAGCGAAATTGCAAGAGGCCTACACCCAGGCCAGCATTGCCCTGTCAGCGGCGCGCAAGCAAGGGGAAAACACCGGCGTTGCCTACGACAAAACGCTGGATGCCAATGTCGGGCTCTCAACCCAAATTCTGACCCACCTCAATTATGCACTCGAGCAAGATGAGCTCTACCTGCATTATCAGCCGATTATTGCCCTTGATAGTGAGCACATTATTGGCGCTGAAGTGCTGATCCGCTGGCAATCGCCGATCTTGGGCTTTGTCAGTCCGGCACAGTTTATCCCGATTGCGGAAAAATCCGGCTTGATCCTGCCGCTCGGCTCATGGGTGTTGCAGCAAGCTTGCCACGCCGTGGCGCATAAGATCCGTGAGCAACACTGGCCAGCCAATTTCGAGTTGCACGTTAATCTGTCGGTACGGCAACTCATGCAAGCGGACTTCGTCCAGCTGGTGACTCAATGTCTGCACGATGCCGGCCTACCCGCGACAAACTTGACGCTGGAAATCACCGAGTCCATGTTGATTGAAAACTTGAGCTTTATCGATGAGCGGTTACGTGAACTGCGCCAACACGGGATCCGCATCGCCATCGATGACTTCGGTACCGGCTACTCGAGTCTGTCACACCTGTACAAACTGAGTTTTGATTGCCTGAAAGTTGACCGCATTTTTGTCAGTGGCCTACTTGATAGCCAAAACTGCGCCGCAGTGCTTAATTCGGTGGTGCAGCTGGCGCACGGTTTTAGTGTCCCGATGGTGGCCGAAGGGGTAGAAAAGCGCGAAGAAGCTGAGTTACTGCGTAAAATGGGCGCACAAAAAGCGCAGGGCTACTATTTCAGTCGCCCAGTTCCTCTGGAACAATGGGCTATCGATGATACGACAGGACAACACCGGCTATACATCCTGCCTAATAGCTAACCGCCGGTCTATCAGGGAATAGGAATGACGATGAGTACTGATGCCACTTTCCAACTGCATCCACAACTGGCGGCAGATACCACTTGCCTTGGGCATTATCCACTCAGTGACGTGCTGCTGTGCCGCGAAGGACAACTGCCATGGATCATCTTGGTTCCGCGCCAGATGGGCATTCGCGAAATTTATGAACTCAGCGACGCCGACCAAATCCAGTTACTGCGCGAATCAAGCGCTGTTTCGCGCGTCATCAACGCGCTTTATCAGCCAGATAAGCTCAATATCGCCGCCATCGGGAACATGGTGCCACAGTTGCACCTGCATCATGTCGGGCGCTTTAGTCGCGATCCCGTCTGGCCAGCACCGATATGGGGTCGTCTGACCGCCAGCTGGCGCAGTGAAGAGCAGCAACAAGCCGAAATGCGTAAGTTACAACAAGCGCTGGCGGATACCGCAGACTTTATCGCGGCCTAATATTCTGGGTTAATCCAGTTACGCTGTTACGGTTATTCCGTTAAAGCTATTAGATATAGCGCAGAGCAGTGCATAAAAAAACCGGCCAATCAGCCGGTTTTTTATTCGCGTAATCCACTCAAGTGGCCACAAGCTTCAGTGACGCACCACTAGCGCAATGCCCTGTGCATCGAGCCAACGGTAGTACACCTCTTGCGCCGCGCCGCAGCAAGAACCGCCGCACACTTTTTGCTCGTCCTTACTGACCCGCCCTTTACGCATCCATACCTGCAGCATCGCATCAACACCATCTTCGCTGCTGTTCAATTGACGAGCCAGATCCTTACGGGTCATACGGCCATGTTTTTGTAAAAGATCGCGCAGGTCTTGTAAGATCATGCCAATTTCACCTGTTGAGATTGTTGACGGCTTCCCTTAACCCGCATGACTGCAATGGTGATGAGGAATATGCCACCGGTAATGGCCAACCACATCACACTTTGTGTCGGATGCTGGCTAAAGTGCATGATTTGGTAGAACCACGTGCCCACCACATATGCCAGCAGCATGGTCCAGCCCGCCACAAACAGCGCCCAGTTACGGCCGACTTCGCGCACAAAAGCGCCCATCGCCGCCACGCATGGGGTATACAGCAGCACAAACAGCAAGTAACTAAAGGCTGCCGCAGGGCCAGCAAAGTTCTGTGACAGTTTATCAAACGTCGAAGTATTCACTTCCTGTGCTTCTGCTGCCGCAGTGCGATCCGAGGTATCACCCACACTGATATCGAGTGGATCGGCCAGATTAATGCTAAGCAGATTTTCTGGGATTGTCAGCAGCGCTTCTTTGAACGAGGCAAAGAAGTTGTACTCATCGCCAGCATCCGCCGGTTCACCGCTATACAACGCGTTGAGCGTACCCACGACCGCTTCTTTGGCGAAGATCCCGGTAATAATACCGACCGTGGCCGGCCAGTTATCTTTCTCAATACCGATTGGCGCCAAAACTGGCGTCACATCTTTCGCAACCTGCGCCAACACAGAATTTTCTGTATTTTGGTTACCAAACGAACCATCGGTACCCAGTGAGTTAAAGAAGCCCAAGGCGGCCACGACCAGCACAATGGTCTTACCAGCACCAAACACGAAGTTTTTCAGTTTTTGCCAAGTTTTCAGCCCGATATTACGCAGTGTCGGCCACTCATAATCCGGCATATCCATCACAAAGCTTTCACTGATCCCCGGCAGCAAGGTTTTACGCAGCAGCAAACCGGTAAAGACCGCCACCAAAATACCAATCAGGTATAACGCAAATACCACATTTTGTGCCGATGATGGGAAGAACGCCGTGGCAAACAACGCATATACCGGCAGACGCGCGCCACACGACATAAATGGCGTCATCATCACGGTAAGCAAGCGCTCACGTTCTTGTGTCAGGGTACGGGTTGCCATGATAGCCGGCACGTTACAGCCAAAGCCGATCACTAACGGTACAAACGAGCGCCCCGGTAACCCGATTTTCTGCATCAGCTTATCAAGCACAAACGCCGCGCGCGCCATGTAACCAGAGCCTTCCAGAATGGCCATGAACAGATACAAGCAGCCAATGACCGGAATAAAGGTCGCCACGGTCTGAATACCGGCACCAAAACCATCTGCCAGTAACGTCACCAGCCACACTGGCAATACACCATCCAGCAGATGATGCGTGCCGTCGACCAACAACGCGCCCACTGAGATATCGAAAAAGTCGATAAATGAGCTACCAATCTTGATGGAGAACACAAACATCAAGTACATCACCAATAAGAAAATCGGCAGCCCCAAATAGCGGTTCAGTACTACCTTATCGATGCGCTCACTGGTTTTGTGACTCACCATTCCCACGTGTTTGCGGGTTTTCTGGCACAGATGATGGATAAAGCTGTAACGCACGTCAGCAATTTGCAAATCGGTATCTACCGCTTGCTCCAAATGCCGTAAATGCTGCGCCACCAAGGTCTGGTTTTCCGCACTCAGACGGCCTTCAACCAAACGGTCATGTTCTAACAAGCGCAGCGCAAGTGAGCGACTACTCGCTTGCTCATTCTGCGGGCAATAAGGCACCAGCAGTTGCAGAGTGTTTTCTACCGCCTCACCATAATCGAGTTGCAGTTTGGTTGGTGCCACACCATTCGCCAGCATATCCACCAGCTCACGACGAAACTGCATCACCTGCTGATGGTTATGCGCTGAAATGGCAAACACCGGACAGCCCAACATCTGCGACAGCAATGGCACATTGATCTGCTGGCGATTACGCTCCAGCGCATCCGTTTTGTTGATCACCACAATCACCGGACGTCCGGTTTCCAACAGCTGCAATGTCAAATACAGGCTACGCTCCAGCGCAGAGGCATCAACAATGTTTAAAATCACATCCGCCGGCATCGACTCGACCACAATGGTGGCCAACTGCTCGTCTTTACCGCTATCAACGTTATCACCTGACAGCGAGTACACCCCCGGCAAGTCAGTGATCTGAAGTTGGTGCTCACCGACTTTGCAGTGACCGGTTTTTTTCTCAACCGTCACACCGCTCCAGTTGCCCACTTGCTGGCGCGCACCGGTTAACCCGTTAAAAAGGGAAGTCTTACCGCTGTTCGGATTACCAACGGTTAACAACGAAAAATTCATGCCAAAACCTCAACATCGATGCCTGCGGCAATGGTACGGCGCAGAGCGATATTGACTCCGCAAATCTCAATCTGTAACGGATCGCCCAACGGGGCAAAACGCACGACGTTGATCTCACTGGAAGGCAGCACTCCCAGTACCATCAATTTTTTACGCAATGGGCGATCCAGACGCTGCATATTGACTACGCGCGCCTTGTCTCCCACCTTCAACTCAGCCAACGTCACCATGTTCAAATCGCCAAAAAGATTAAATAAGATATATTATCATTATCATTATTGTACGGGTTTCATAGCAAGCATTTTTTGCCAAAGATCAAACTTTCCCTGCTCAATCGCTATCCATGTCACTCAGCTCTCCACCACGCTCGCTACGATTGTGCAACATGTCTCGCAGAAATTAGCTAAAGGTAGCTGAAACGATAAAACTCATGGTGCGCATGCTAATAAATTCGTTACAAAACTGGTATAAACGGTTAAGTCAGAACATTGAGTTACATAAATCTCTCTGTATTAGATATTTTTATGTCCGTTCATGATATCTACCGATTTATCAGAGAGTGTGGCCCCTAGGCCATGCTCCCGGCAGCAAGCGAAGGTGTCATTGGCACCCGTGGCACGTCATCTGGCCTGCCACGTCAATTTTTTTACCTCCTCTTTTTTACCGACTCACTCTCCGTGATAAGACCATTTTCTCTTTACCCACTTTTAGTTGAGCCTAACTACAGCAATTCACATTCTGATTCTAAGCATTTAAGGCTGGGCAGACTCTCCCCCTGGGATATTCCGACACTTATCCCCACTGAACATCTGTTATCCGCCGCAACTTGCTAATATTGGTCGAGTATTGGTCGCGCTATGCCGGTTTACGGCTCTCGCATAACCCGCTCGCCTAGCAAGCACAGATAAAACATGGGATATAGAACGCGCAGATAAAAAAAGCCCGCAGAGTCTGCGGGCTTTTTTCATGTAGAGAGATATGCGTAACGGATTGATTAATCCAGCGTCAGCTGTGGCAGGTACTCTTTGGTACGCGCCAAGAAGGCACGACGCTCTTGACCAGCCAAACCATCTGACATCGGCAGTTTCACCTTCATCGGATCCACCGGACGGGAGTTCAGCAAGAATTCATAGTGAATGTGTGGCCCGGTTGAACGCCCAGTGTTACCCGACAGCGCGACACGGTCGCCTTTTTTCACTTTCTGCCCTTGCTTGACCAAAATCTTGCTCAGGTGCAGGAAACGCGTCTGATACTGACGACCTAAACGGATCACCACATAGTTACCGGCATACGGGTGATAACCGGCTTTCACCACTTCACCATCACCGATAGACAGCACCGGTGTACCGATAGGTGCCGCAAAGTCAGTACCGTTATGCGGCGCGACACGACGCGTTACTGGATGCAGACGACGTGGGTTAAAATTCGATGAAATGCGATACTGCTTTAAGGTTGGCAGACGCAGGAAACCTTTGGCTAAGCCCGCACCTTCACGGTTATAGAAGCGGCCATCTTCAGCCTGAATCGCGTAATAGTCTTTGCCAGAGGAGTTCAAGCGTACTGCTTTGACTTCACCGGAGCCAGTCACTTTACCGTCCAAAAACTCACGTGACATCAGCACACTGAATTTATCGCCTTTTTTCAGCTTGCGAAAATCCACCTGCCACTGCAACGCTTTGGTAACCTGCTGAATTTCACGAGTCGACAAACCGGCTGCTTTCGCGCTGGATACGAAGCTACCATCGATAGTGCCTGCAACGCGATCGTTTTGCCACGTCCCTTGCATGGTTTCAACAGTGCGCTTATAAGCACCATTGTCTGCACGATCGTAAACGCGGGTTTCACGATTATTGACCGCCCAAGTCAATTGCTTGAGCAGACCATCATCATCCAGTTTCCAGCTCAGCTCTTGGCCAATCCCTAAACGCTGAACTTCGGGGTTACTTTTTGTCAGTGCATGCACATCCGACATATCAATGCCGTACTGTGTCAGAATGCTGCCGAGGGTCTCACCACTTTCTACGGTGTGCTCATGTACCGCCTCTTCGAGCTTTTTATCCAGATCATCTTTCTCTGGCTCCAGCTCGGGCGCATCATTTGGCATCACCTGATCCAATGGCTCACTTGCCTCCGGCTGCAAATCGCGCTGGGTTTCAATATCCAGCGCAATTTCGCGTTTAAGCGGAGTATGGTTCAACACCGGATTCCACGCGGCAACGGCCAACGTTAATGCGGTGAGCATACCCAGCAGCACTTTATGTAATCGTGGCAGGCCGTTAAGAGCTAGCGATACTGACCTGACAAATTCTTGCACTTTGTTACCCCAATTTTTTTATTTACTCAGGCAACTCGCGTATTGTTGGGAGAGTTGCTCTAAAAACTGCACATAGCTGTCCTTGCCGAGAGAAACTTTCTCACCGAGCGGATCAAGCGTACCTATATTGACTGAGGTGCCGCGCGCGACAGCGTCAATCACTGCTGGTCTGAACTGGGGTTCAGCAAACACGCACGAAACCTGATGTTGTTCTATCTTCTGCTTAATCTCGCTCAATGTTCTAGCTCCCGGCGTGATCACCGGATTGACGGTGAAATGCCCAACATTGTTTAAGCCAGCAAAAGATTCAAAATAACCGTACCCGTCATGAAACACAAAATAACCGTGCTGCTTGACTGGGTTCAGTATGCTACCAATTTTTTCAGGTAAATGGTTAATCTGCGTTTGAAAATATTGCAGATTTGCCTTCACTTTGTCTTTTTGTTCTGGGAAAAGTTCCTGCAAACGTTCAGAAATTGCGACTGCTGTATATAAAGCAATCTCAGGTGACATCCAGACATGTAAATCTGTGGAACCATGATCATGCGCATGACCGTGATCATCACCATGCTCTTCCGCATCTTCATCATTATCGTCAGCATGACGCAATAACGGCATGACCGAAGATAAGTTTTTTACTTTTATTTGCTGATTATTCGCCTTTTCTGTGAGTGGCTTCACTAAAAAAGGCTCCATCTCGTCACCCACCCATACCACTAAATCCGCATTATTTATCCGTTTAATATCGGACGGACGCAGCGCATAATCATGGGGAGACGCACCATTAGGCAGCAAAACTTCGGTATCCGTGACACCATCAGCAATCGCCGCGGCGATAAAACCTAACGGCCGCACTGATACCAACACCGAGGCAAAACTTTGTATCGGCAGTAACGCCAAAAAACTGAGTAGAAAAATGCGCTTAATCATACAAAAACCTTTCGAGTACCCAATGTAATTTTGTTATAATATAACATCACATTTTTTGATCATACTTATTTTATCGCCACACACCGTGCCGAATAGCGATCACTCAGGTCATACAGACACCATGTCAACACTCATTGAGCTTCATCACATTGATGTCGTTTTGGGTGAGCGAAAAGTGCTGAACAACATTTCGCTCAACATCAAGAAAAACCACATCGTTACCCTACTCGGCCCGAATGGCGCGGGAAAATCGACCTTGGTTCGGGTCGTCCTTGGCTTATTGGCGCCGAGCGCCGGACAAATCGTGCGCGCAGGTAATCTCAAAATCGGCTACGTACCTCAAAAGCTGCACCTCGATGCTACCCTTCCCCTGACCGTGCGGCGCTTTTTGGCGCTGAAAAAGACGGCAAATCCGGAAGAGATGCTAAGCGCAGTCAGTAAAGTGAATGTGTTGCACCTGCTCGAACAACCGATGCAAAAGCTCTCCGGTGGGGAAACCCAGCGCGTGCTGCTCGCACGAGCCCTGATGAACAAACCGGATCTGCTGGTACTGGACGAACCGATGCAAGGGGTGGATGTGAACGGCCAAGCGGCACTGTACGATTTGATCACTGTTCTGCGCGATGAGCTCGGCTGTGGGGTACTGATGGTGTCGCATGATTTGCATCTGGTGATGGCGAAAACCGATGAGGTGCTGTGTCTCAACCAGCATATTTGCTGCTCGGGCGCACCAGAGGATATCTCGCATCACCCTGAGTTTATCTCGATGTTTGGCCGTCAGTTGCCGGGCAAACTGGCGTTGTATCAACACCATCATGATCATCGCCATGCGTTAAATGGTCAGGTTATCCATACTCATCATCAAGGATGCCGCCATGATTGAGATTTTATTACCCGGCTGGCTGGCCGGTATGTTGCTCACCCTCGCCACCGGCCCGCTGGGCTCGTTCGTGGTATGGCGGCGCATGGCCTATTTTGGCGATACCTTGGCGCACGCCTCTTTGTTAGGGGTGGCACTTGGCTTGCTGCTGGATGTCAATCCATACATCACTATCTTGGGGTTAACCTTAACCTTAGCGGGCGTACTGGTATGGCTGGAGCATAAACCTCAACTGGCAGTCGATACCCTACTGGGAATATTGGCGCACAGCAGTTTGTCGCTCGGTTTGGTGACCGTGAGTTTGATGTCTGATGTGCGGGTTGATTTGATGGCCTACCTGTTTGGCGATCTGCTGGCTATCACATGGCAAGATATTGCGTGGATTGGTCTAGGCGCAGCGTTAGTGCTGGGCGTGTTGTGCTGGCAATGGAACGCACTGCTGTCTGTCACCATTAACCCAGAATTAGCCTTTGTGGATGGCATTAACCTCAACCGCATGCGCCTGCTATTGATGCTGACCACCGCGGTGACTATTGGTTTGGCGATGAAGTTTGTCGGTGCTTTGATCATCACCTCTTTACTGATTATTCCGGCAGCCACCGCACGCCGTTTTGCCAGCACGCCTGAGCAAATGGCCTTCACTGCATCACTGTTCGGGATGCTGTCGGTCACCGGTGGCTTGCTGTTATCGTGGTTTTATGACACGCCAGCCGGCCCTTCGGTGGTCATCTGCTCCGCTGCGCTTTTCATGCTCAGCCTGCTGAAAAAACAGCGTGCGTGAGATTCGGTCTTTGCGGTTTAACCGTTGTACTATCAAGCGACAGACAAACCATTCGTAAAACAACGCGCAAACAGCATATAAAAAAACCGGCATCACGCCGGTTTTTTTATATCACAATACAGCTTCTCGGCTCAGGGCATAACGCTTACCAGCCCGTGACCTGACGCAGTGCCTGACCAATATCAGCCAGTGAACGCACGGTTTTCACGCCCGCATCTTCCAGCGCAGCGAATTTTTCATCCGCCGTGCCTTTGCCGCCAGAGATAATCGCCCCCGCATGGCCCATACGTTTGCCTTTTGGCGCAGTAACACCCGCGATGTAAGACACCACCGGTTTAGTGACATTCGCTTTGATAAAAGCCGCCGCCTCTTCTTCCGCGCTGCCGCCAATCTCACCAATCATCACAATCGCTTCGGTTTGCGGATCGTCTTGGAACAAACGCAAAATATCGATAAAGGTCGAACCTGGGATCGGGTCGCCACCGATACCAACACAGCTAGACTGACCAAAACCTTCATCGGTGGTCTGCTTAACCGCTTCATACGTCAGCGTACCGGAGCGCGAAACAATCCCAACACGGCCCGGCAGGTGAATATGACCCGGCATGATACCAATCTTGCACTGACCCGGAGTGATCACGCCCGGACAGTTTGGCCCAATCATGCGCACGCCAGTTTGCTCCAGACGCACTTTCACCTGCAGCATATCCAGCGTCGGGATCCCTTCCGTGATACAGACGATCAACTGGATCCCAGCATCGATAGCTTCCAAGATGGCATCTTTACAAAACGGTGCCGGAACGTAAATCACCGAGGCGGTCGCCCCCGTCGTTTCGACCGCATCACGCACGGTATTAAATACCGGCAATCCCAGATGATAAGTCCCGCCTTTACCCGGTGATACCCCCCCAACCAGCTGAGTGCCGTATGCCAGCGCTTGCTCAGAGTGGAACGTGCCTTGTCCACCGGTAAAACCTTGGCAAATAACCTTGGTATTTTTATCAATCAGAATAGACATTATTTGCCCTCCGCTGCATGAACGACACGCTGTGCAGCATCGGTCAAACTGGTTGCTGCGATGATATTCAAACCACTGTCAGCCAATTTCTTGGCTCCCAGCTCGGCATTGTTGCCTTCCAAACGTACCACCACCGGAATGCTCACGCCCACTTCTTCTACGGCGCCAATAATACCGTCGGCAATCAAATCGCAACGGACAATACCGCCAAAGATATTCACCAGTACCGCTTTGACATTAGCGTCGGACAGAATAATTTTAAACGCTTCGGTAACACGCTCTTTGGTTGCGCCACCGCCCACATCAAGGAAGTTTGCTGGTGCGCCGCCGTGCAATTTCACGATATCCATGGTGCCCATGGCCAGACCGGCGCCATTGACCATGCAACCGATATTGCCTTCCAGCGCCACATAGTTGATTTCCCACTGTGCGGCATGCGCTTCCCGTGCATCTTCCTGAGATGGGTCTTGCATCTCACGCAGTTGCGGTTGGCGATAGAGCGCATTGGAGTCCACCACCACTTTGGCATCCAGACAGTGCAGATTGCCCTGCGCGGTGATCACCAATGGGTTGACTTCAATCAGAGCCAGATCTTTATCCAAAAACAGCTGACCGAGGCCCATGAAAATCTTGGTGAACTGACGGATTTGATCGCCGGTTAATCCCAGCTTAAATGCCAGCTCACGACCTTGGTAAGGCTGTGGACCACAGATAGGATCAAGCGCCGCTTTATGGATCAGCTCCGGCGTTTCAGCGGCCACTTTCTCAATTTCCACGCCGCCTTCCGTTGACGCCATGAACACCACACGACGACTCGCGCGATCGACCACAGCGCCTAGATACAGCTCTTTGGCGATATCGGTGCAGCTTTCGACCAAGATCTTGTTAACGGGTTGCCCCTTGGCATCAGTCTGGTACGTGACCAGATTTTTACCCAACCATTTCTGGGCAAACTCACGGATCTCGTCCTTAGAGCGCGCCAGCTTCACGCCGCCCGCTTTGCCACGTCCACCCGCATGAACCTGACATTTTACCACCCAGTGGTCACCGCCAATTTTATCAGCTGCCTCAACCGCTTCATGCTGGCTGCTACAGGCATAGCCTTCTGATACGGGCAGACCATACTGAGCAAACAGCTGCTTACCCTGATATTCGTGCAAATTCATGATGCTCTATCCATGTTAGTTATATTGTCCTAGGGGGTCACCACTGAAACTGGGCCCGGGCTCTTCTCGGGTTCCGGGCCCGATATCGCTTATACGTCCAGAAGTAAACGGGTTGGGTCTTCCAACAGATCCTTCACCGCCACCAAGAAGCTGACGGACTCACGACCATCAATCAAACGGTGATCATAAGACAGTGCCAGATACATCATCGGCAGGATCTCAACCTTACCGTCTACCGCCATAGGGCGATCTTTGATGGCATGCATACCCAGAATCGCACTTTGTGGCGGGTTAATGATTGGCGTTGACATCAGGGAGCCAAACACCCCGCCATTGGTAATGGTGAAATTACCACCGGTCAGGTCGTCCACGGTCAGCTTGCCGTCACGACCTTTCTCAGCCAACACTTTGATGCTCTTTTCGATATCCGCCAGACTCAATGTATCGCAGTCACGCAGTACCGGCGTTACCAGACCACGTGGCGTAGAGACCGCCATGCTGAGATCAAAATAGTTGTGATACACGATATCGTCGCCATCAATCGAGGCATTGATTTCTGGGAAGCGTTTTAACGCCTCAACCACCGCTTTCACATAAAACGACATAAAGCCCAAACGCACACCGTGGCGCTTCTCAAACACCTCACCATACTGCTTACGCAGCGTCATGATTGGCTTCATATTGACTTCATTGAAGGTCGTCAACATTGCGGTGGTGTTTTTGGCTTCCAGCAAGCGTTCAGCGATACGCTTACGCAAACGGGTCATTGGCACACGTTTTTCACTGCGACCGGCCAGCAATGCTGGCGCAGCGGCAACTGCGGTAGGCGCTTGCGCCGCCGCAGGCTGGGCTTTGCGCATCTCAGTGACATATTTTTCTACGTCTTCACGCGTAATGCGGCCACCAACACCAGAGCCTTTGATTTTGGCAGGGTCCAGATTGTGCTCCGCGACCATACGGCGCACCGCAGGACTTAACGCATCGGAGCTTTCTTCAGTCAGCGCGGCAGTATGGCGCTGCGCCGGAGTCGCCACCGGTTCCGACAGTTTGGCGGCGGTCGGTTCACCGGCCACAGCAACCGGACGCACACGACCAATCAGCTGACGACCGGTAACAGTCGCCCCTTCTTCTTCTAGCACCACGTCCAGCACGCCATCATCGGTTGCCGGGACTTCCAGTACCACTTTGTCGGTTTCGATTTCGACGATCACTTCGTCACGCGCGACGCTATCACCCGGTTTTTTATGCCAGGTTGCGATGGTGGCATCGGCAACGGATTCAGGCAGATCCGGAACTAAAATATCTATGCTGCTCATAAAAAATCCTTCGTTATTTGTTCTTATTCCGTGCGCAAGGCATCGTCAACCAGGTTCTTTTGTTGTTGGGTATGCAGTGACATGTAACCGACCGCCGGTGACGCGGATGCCGGACGACCAGCATAATTCAGTGTCGCCCCCGCCGGGATCACCTGACGCAGATTATGCTGACTGCAATACCAGGCACCTTGGTTCAACGGCTCTTCTTGGCACCAGACATAATCGGTCACGTGGGCGTAGGCACTGAGCAGTGCACGCACGCTCTCGTATGGGAACGGATACAGTTGTTCAATCCGGATAATCGCCACGTCAGTCTGTTCATTCTTACGGCGCTGTTCCAGCAAGTCGTAGTACACCTTACCGGAGCACAGCACCACGCGACGCACCTTGGCCGGATCCAACGCATCAATCTCGCCAATCGCAGGCAAGAATTGCCCGTTGGCCAACTCTTCGAGGCTAGAAACTGCCAGTGGATGGCGCAGCAAGGATTTCGGAGACATAACCACCAGCGGACGACGCATTGGACGAACCATCTGGCGACGCAGCATATGGTAAACCTGCGCTGGCGTTGACGGCACGCACACCTGCATATTTTGCTCGGCGCACAGCTGTAAATAACGCTCTAAACGGGCCGACGAGTGCTCTGGGCCTTGGCCTTCGTAGCCGTGTGGTAACAGCAGTGTCACACCACACATCCGACCCCATTTTTGCTCACCCGAGCTGATGAACTGATCAATCACCACTTGAGCGCCGTTGGCAAAATCACCAAACTGCGCTTCCCAAATGACCAGCGAGCGCGGCTCTGCCGTGGCATAACCGTATTCAAAAGCCAGCACCGCCGCTTCTGACAGCACGGAATCCCAGACTTCGAATTTGCCTTGGCCATTATGGATATGCGTCAGAGGCTGATAAATGCTGGCATCGTTTTGGTTGTGTAATACCGCGTGACGATGGAAGAAAGTACCGCGCCCAGCATCCTGCCCAGACAGGCGTACGTTCACAGACTCATCCAACAATGTGGCATACGCCAGTGTTTCGGCAAAGCCCCAATCCAGTGGACGCAGGCCTTCGCTCATTTCGCGGCGATCGGCATAAATTTTTTCTACGCGGGGATGCAGTACATGACTTTCTGGGTACTGACAAACGCGACGCCCCAAATCCTGCAAGCGGGATAATTCCACCCCTGCCGGATACGCCATATCCCACTCATGGTTCAAGTACGGCGCCCAGTCAACCGAGTGCATCTGCATCGGACGCCACTCTGGCACCACACAATCGCCTTTATCCAGCGCATCGCGATAGTTATTGACCATTTCGGTGGCATCTTCTTGCAAAATCAGGCCACTTTCGATGAGTCGATCGGCATAAATCTTACGTGGGGTCGGATGCTTTTTGATCTTCTGGTACATCAGCGGCTGCGTAGCATTCGGCTCATCCGCTTCGTTATGGCCATGACGGCGATAACAAACCAGATCAATCATCACATCACGCTTGAAGGTAAAGCGATAATCCAACGCCAAACGAGCCACAAACGCGACCGCTTCAGGATCATCGGCATTAACGTGGAAAATCGGTGCCTGCACCATTTTGGCAATGTCAGTGCAGTATTGTGTCGAGCGCGTATCTTTCGGGTTCGAGGTGGTAAAACCAATCTGGTTGTTAATCACAATCCGAATGGTGCCGCCCACTTTGTAACCTCGTGCCTGCGACATGTTAAAGGTTTCTTGCACCACCCCTTGACCGGCAATCGCCGAATCGCCATGAATGGTGATCGGTAATACCGTGCTGCCCTCATGATCGCCTAAGCGATCCTGGCGTGCACGCACTGAGCCCACGACCACTGGATTTACAATCTCAAGGTGCGATGGGTTAAACGCCAACGCCAAGTGCACGGTGCCATGCTCGGTGGCAAAGTCAGACGAGAAACCCTGGTGATATTTCACATCCCCAGTGCCCCAGCCTTCATCATGCTTACCGGCAAAAGCATCAAATAAGTCTGCCGGTTTTTTACCCAGCACGTTAACCAGCATGTTCAAGCGGCCACGGTGCGCCATTCCCAGCACCACTTCACGGGCACCATGCTGGGCCGAGCCACGGATCAGCTCTTTAACCAGCGGGATCATGGCATCGCCACCTTCCAGCGAGAAACGCTTCGCGCCCGGGAAACGCGCCCCAATATAACGCTCAAGACCTTCTGCGGCGGTCAATTCTGACAGGAAGGTACGCTGTTCCAGTGGCGTAAATTCAGGTTTACCTTGTACCGACTCCAGACGCTGCTGAATCCAACGTTTTTCTTCAGTACTGGTGATGTGCATGTACTCTGCGCCCACCGAGCCACAATAGGTTTCATTCAGCGCTTGGTAGAGTGCAGATAACGGCAGACTCTCTTGCCCACAAGCAAAAGAGCCGACATTGAAGACGGAGCCAAAATCATCGGCGGTCAGGTTATGGAATGCAGGGTCAAGATCAGCGACAGGGTCTTGCTTCCACAGCCCCAGCGGATCCAGTGTGGCCTGCTGATGACCGCGAAAACGGAATGCGTTAATCAGTTGCAGAACCCGCACCTGTTTAACGTCAGCCTCAGGATCGGCTTGGGTATGACGGTAACGCGCTGGCTCTTGGGCCAGTTTGCGGAAATAGTCGCGTACCCGAGAATGGGGCTGCTCAGCGGCCACACTCACGACAGGCAAGCTATCAAAAATAGCCCGCCAGTTCTCATCTACCGAGGCAGGATCTGTGAGGTAATCTTCATAGAGTTGTTCGATATAGGTTTGGTTGGCGCCCGCCAGCGGGGAAGAGTCCAACCAGTCCTGAATGACTCCGTTTTCCATCTTAATCCCTTTTATATATTTTGTTGTTTTGCCGTGGTGTTTTATACCGAAACTCGGTGAGCCGACCGGATGTGGATACCCTGACGTTCACCGAGAGCCGGTATGGTGCTCGGACGGGAAACCCGAGCTCTCTTCTTTTTGCTTTCACCGCAGATAGTTAACGTATTCGTTCAACAATTTCAATCAGCGCGCAACATATCACAATCTTTTGTGCGCTTAATCGGCTGAACCGTTCCGTCTATTTACCCTATCCGACTGATGGCTTACCGTACTTAAACCGCTTTTTGCAACAGCATAGACTTAATATGTCCAATTGCTTTGGTAGGATTTAATCCTTTAGGACATACATTAACGCAATTCATAATTCCATGGCAGCGGAATACACTGAAAGCATCATCTAAATCAGCCAAACGCTCTGCTGTGGCGGTGTCACGACTGTCAATCAGGAAACGGTATGCTGCCAGTAAACCGGCAGGACCGACAAATTTGTCCGGATTCCACCAGAACGACGGGCACGAGGTCGAGCAACAGGCACACAAGATGCACTCATACAAACCATCGAGATGCTCACGCTGTGCAGGCGTCTGAATAAACTCACGTTCAGGCTGCTGCTTACCATCGTTAATCAGGTACGGTTTAATTTTCTCGTACTGGGTATAAAACTGGCCCATGTCGACAATCAAATCACGGATCACGGGTAAGCCCGGCAATGGCCGGATCACAATGGTCTGTTGACCACTGCCCGTCAACGCCGATAACGGCGTAATACAGGCCAGCCCATTTTTGCCGTTCATGTTAATGCCGTCGGATCCACACACCCCTTCACGGCACGAACGGCGAAAGGCTAAGGTCGGGTCCTGTTCTTTTAACTTGATAAGCGCGTCCAGCACCATCATGTCTCGCCCATCTTCCGTTTCCAGGCGCAACGTTTGCATATAAGGCGCCTTATCGGTTTCCGGGTTATAGCGGTAAATCGAAAACTGCACTTGCATACCCTGACTCCTTATTCCCTTAGTAGGTACGTGCTTTCGGAGGGAAGGCCGGACGCAATGTCGGCTCCATGTTAACCTGACGACGACTCATACTGTCGGTGACCGGATTGTACAGAGAGTGGCACAGCCACTGCTGATCATCACGATCTGGGTAGTCAAAGCGGCAATGCGCGCCACGACTTTCGGTACGGAAGTTAGCCGCCAGCGCGGTGGCATAAGCCGTATCCATCAGGTTATCCAACTCCAGACACTCTACCCGCTGGGTATTAAAGTCAGAGGATGTATCATCCAAACGTGCGGTCTTCAGGCGCTCACGAATGGTTTTGAGCTCTTCGAGCCCCTCAGCCATCGCCGCACCTTCACGGAATACCGAGAAATTTCGCTGCATGCAGCTTTGCAGATCTTTACGGATTTGCACTGGATCTTCGCCGTTACGGGTACTGTTCCAGCGATTCACGCGCGCCAACGATGCCTCGATATCTGACTCACTGGCCGCACGCGCTTCACTTTGCGCCGCCAGCGTTTCACCAAGGTGCAAACCGGTTGCTCGGCCAAAGACCACCAGATCCAGCAGCGAGTTCCCTCCCAGACGGTTCGCCCCGTGTACTGATACACAGGCAATCTCACCGACCGCAAACAATCCTTGGATATCGACATCACGCCCATCCGCGGTTTGTCCCACCGCTTGCCCACTAACCTGAGTCGGGATCCCGCCCATCATATAGTGACAAGTTGGGATCACCGGAATCGGCTCATTGACCGGATCGACATGGGCAAAGGTGCGTGACAATTCACAGATCCCAGGCAGGCGAGATTCCAGAACCTCTTTACCCAAATGATCGAGTTTGAGCTTGATATGCGGCCCCCACGGACCGTCACAGCCACGCCCTTCACGAATTTCAATCATCATAGAGCGCGCGACCACATCACGACCGGCCAAGTCTTTGGCATTCGGCGCATAACGCTCCATAAAGCGTTCACCGTGCTTATTCAGCAGGTAGCCGCCTTCACCGCGACAACCTTCAGTAACCAGCACGCCCGCACCGGCAATCCCAGTTGGGTGGAATTGCCACATTTCCATATCTTGTAACGGCACCCCAGCGCGTACCGCCATCCCGACGCCATCACCGGTATTAATGTGGGCGTTGGTGGTCGAGGCGAAAATCCGCCCAGCCCCACCCGTGGCCAGCACTGTCGCTTTGGCTTTGAAATAGACGGTTTCACCGGTTTCCAAACAAATTGCCGTACAGCCTTGGATCACGCCATCTTGGTTTTTCACCAGATCCAATGCATACCATTCAGAGAAAATGGTGGTTTTATTTTTGATATTCTGTTGATACAGGGTATGCAATAACGCATGTCCAGTACGGTCAGCGGCCGCTGCCGTACGCGCCGCCTGCTCACCACCGAAATTTTTTGATTGGCCACCAAAAGGACGCTGATAGACGCGGCCATTATCAAAACGGGAGAAGGGCAAGCCCATGTTCTCCAGCTCTAAAATCGCCTCTGGGCCGGTTTTACACATATATTCGATGGCATTTTGGTCCCCGATGTAATCAGAGCCTTTTACCGTATCGTACATGTGCCATTCCCAGTTATCTTCATGGGCATTGCCCAGCGCCACGGTGATCCCACCTTGTGCCGATACGGTATGGGAGCGGGTTGGGAAAACTTTTGAGATTAGCGCACAGCTCAAACCTGACTGGGAAATCTGCAGCGCTGCGCGCATGCCAGCACCACCTGCACCAATCACGACTGCATCAAATTCTTTTGTTGTTATATTCACCTTAAGCCCCCCACACAATAACGACTGTGGAAATCAGGTACACCATCAGTACCAACACCACCACAAACTGCAAAACCAGTCGTAAAGCGACCGGTTTGATGTAATCGGTTAACACCTGCCAAAGTCCAATCCAGGCATGAACCAGCACACACACGGCAGCCAAAATGGTGAACACTTGCGTGATGCCAAAGGTAAAGAAGTTCTTCCAGATCCCGTATGTCATTTCCGGGGCGGAAACGATGAAACCTAATAAATAGAGGATGTACAACGTCATGATGATGGCGGTGGCTCGCAGCAAGATCCAATCTTGCACGCCGCTTCGGCCAAACGCAGTGGCATTCGTTACCATACCAGCACCCCCGCAAGCAGTGATAAAACGATGGTAATGGCAAAAGCAATCCGCGCACTGCGGCTGGCAACCGCCAAGTTTTCTTCACCAAAACCTAAATCCATTAATAGGTGACGTACCCCGCCAACCACATGGTAGGCCAGCGCTGTCAAAATGCCCCACAAAATGAATTTAACAAGGAAGGTATCGGTAATGGCTTGCGCCTGTGCGAACCCTTGCTCAGAGGAGAGCGACAGGGACAACAGCCATAACAAGATCCCCAATGCGATGAAGGTAATGACACCGCTCACCCGATGGAGAATCGAGGCGATTGCGGTTATCGGGAAGCTGATCGTTTTCAGATCAAGATTAACAGGTCTTTGCTTATTCACGGTTCTGCCCACGCCGCTCCATTGAGCTCTGTTTGTTTTCCTTATCTAACCTTCAGGTTATTGAAAGTTACCGGGTAAACAGGAGTCATTTTTGCGTTTCAGCATACCGCCGGGCGAGGTGTGTTGGGTGGTGATACGCCTGCAACGCCAAATCCATTTACATTTAGGCAATACTTTCATTAACCTGAAGACCCGAGCCAAGTATACTTTTCACCATCATTCATTACAATTCAGGAAAGAGTTGTTAATAATTTTTAAACAAACTATGAGACATAGACCGTGTTTTGCTCTTTTTATAAATACAGCAAAGCAAATTGACATGTATGCTAAGCGTCGGTTACAAAATACTCACCCGAATTCGACTGGTGTGCAAAGTTTATCCAGATACCTCTTTTCCTCCCTGTTAAGTTGTGCAACATTGGAAAGAGGAAAATTCGGACTAGCTTGGTGACGTAACGTGCATTGGCTCAACACACCACTGGTAACTCAACCACAAAGCTAGATCTGCATCAGGACAAAAAATAAGAGCAAAGGAGAATGTTATGGCAGAACAAAAAGTCACTCTGCGATTGAGCGACAGTGAGTCCATCGAGTTACCTGTGTATAAAGGCTCATTAGGAAACGATGTGGTCGATGTACGTCCGCTGGGCGCTCACGGCCTGTTCACGTTCGATCCCGGCTTTATGTCCACCGCTGCCTGCGAATCAAAAATCACCTATATCGATGGCGATATTGGTGTGCTGCTGCACCGTGGTTTCCCGATTGACCAACTGGCGAACAAATCTGACTACCTGGAAGTGTGTTACATCCTGCTGTACGGCGAAGTACCAACCAAAGCGCAGTATGAACGCTTCATCCATACCGTCAAACGCCACACCATGGTGCACGAACAGATCTCCAGCTTCTTCCACGGTTTCCGTCGCGACGCCCACCCAATGGCGGTTATGTGCGGGGTGAGCGGTGCGTTAGCCGCGTTCTACCATGACTCTTTGGATATCAATAACGACGATCACCGCGCCATTGCGGCGTTCCGTCTGCTATCTAAGATGCCTACTCTTGCGGCCATGTGTTACAAGTATTCTATCGGTCAGCCTTTCATTTACCCACGCAACGATCTCTCCTACGCCGCCAACTTCCTGTACATGATGTTCGCTACACCATGTGAAGAATATGAAGTCAATCCAGTATTGGCGCGCGCAATGGATAAGATCCTGATCCTGCACGCTGACCACGAACAAAATGCGTCAACCTCAACGGTGCGTACCGCGGGTTCTTCCGGTGCCAATCCATTTGCCTGTATTGCGGCGGGGATTGCCTCGTTGTGGGGACCGGCTCACGGTGGTGCTAACGAAGCCTGTCTGAATATGCTGATGCAAATCGGCTCGGTAGAGCGTATTCCTGAGTTTATCGCCCGCGCCAAAGACAAGAATGACCCATTCCGTCTGATGGGCTTTGGTCACCGCGTTTACAAAAACTATGACCCACGCGCCACCGTAATGCGCGATACCTGCCATGAAGTATTGAAGACGCTGAATATCCAAGATCCATTGTTAGATGTGGCGATGGAATTGGAGCGCATTGCGCTGTCTGATCCGTACTTTATCGAGAAGAAACTCTACCCGAACGTCGATTTCTATTCCGGTATTATCCTGAAAGCGATGGGTATCCCAACCTCAATGTTTACGGTTATCTTCGCGATTGCCCGTACCGTTGGTTGGATTGCGCACTGGAATGAAATGCACAGTGAAGGCAGTGCACTGCGTATCGCACGTCCACGTCAGCTGTACACCGGTGAAACCCAGCGTGAATTTCACGCCATGCATGAGCGCGAATAACCCTTTCGCTGATGCGTAATGAGACTGGTTATTGGCCGTACTGAGCCAGTAAATAGCCAGCAAATGTAAACCCATTCTTTCCAAGGCAGCATTTCGCTGCCTTGTTCTTTTTTAAAACGCCCGACTCAAAGATAGAAAAAGAAAACCCCGCATCAGCGGGGTTCGGATGTTCGTAACGCATGGGTTAATAACGCGCATTAATCCATGTACTGGCCGCCGTTCATGGCCAGATTAGAGCCGGTGATAAACCCCGCCTCCGGTGCGGCCAAGAAGGCAACAGAGCGCGCTACTTCCGATGGCTGACCAAAGCGCTGCACTGGAATTTGCTTGCGGATGCTGTCACGGATGGTTTCATCAATCGCGAGGATCATGTCAGTTTCAATGTACCCTGGAGAGATACAGTTCACGGTGATCCCTTTGGCTGCCGTTTCTTGCGCCAATGATTTGCTAAAACCGTACATCGCCGCTTTGGCCGCCGCGTAGTTACACTGACCGAACTGCCCTTTTTGCCCATTAATGGACGAAATGTTAATGATCCGACCGTACTGACGCTCCAACATCGGATTGATCACGGCGCGGGATAAGTTAAATACGCTATCCAAATTCACGGATAACACCTCGTCCCACTGTGCACGGTTCATTTTGCGCAAGGTACCATCACGCGTGATCCCGGCGTTATTCACCAGCACGGCGATAGGCCCGACCGACTCTTCGATATCCATAATCGTACGCTGACAAGCATCAAAATCACTGACATCAAATGCCTGCAAACGGATATTCAAGCGATCTTGTTCTATTTCTGCGGCAAATGCCTTGGCATTAGCGCCATCCAGACTGGTACAACCGGCAACGACAGTGTAGCCATCCGCTGCCATCCGGCGGCAGATTTCACGTCCAATCCCACCTGCACCACCGGTCACTAAACATACTTGCACTTTATCCATCAGCAAGCCCTCTTCCATGTATCTATTTGAAATAAAAAGAATAAATTTCTTATATGCAATCAACGATTGCCAATGAAATTGCAGGCAGCCTGCAAGGAATCACAGACTACCTTCTGAATATTTCACCATAGTGACCGTATGCACAATGCTTTATATAAAAAGAGACTAGCCAACAGGGTTATCTAGATTAAATCGATACTCTGCTAGCTAATCTATTGATTTGGTTATTATTAAACTGGATTAGGGATATCGATGAAAGTGACATGCAAGCCATAGGCACTGTGCAGCCATTCACCCAGCGCTTTTACCCCGAAACGTTCTGTCGCATGATGACCAGCCGCAAAGAAATGCATGCCCATCTCACGCGCAATATGTACGGTTTGCTCTGAGGCTTCGCCACTGATGAAGGCATCGACACCGGCTTCAGCGGCCAGTTCGATATAACTTTGGCCGCCACCGGTACACCAGGCCACGGTGCGGATCAGATCTGGAGCTTGTTCACTGGCACAGTGCAGTGGGGTGCGATTGAGCACATCGGTTAAGCGCTCGCTTAGCTGCTGCGCGGTCACCGGTGCGGCAAAACTGCCATGCAAGGCAACCGAGTAGCGGTTATCCGGCTCTAATCCCCCCGCCACTTCGATGCCTAGATGCTGGGCTAATTGGGCGTTGTTCCCCAATACAGGGTGCACATCGAGCGGCAAGTGGTATGCCAGCAGATTGATATCATTGGCCAGCAAGGTCTTCAAACGTTCACGCTTCATGCCTTTGATGACTGGCGACTCGTTTTTCCAGAAATAACCATGGTGAACCAACACGGCATCTGCGTTCAGATCCAATGCTGCATCCAGTAACGCCTGACTGGCGGTGACACCGGTGACAATCGAGTGAATTTCCGAGCGCCCAGCAACTTGTAACCCATTTGGGCAATAGTCGCGGATGGCACTGACATTCAATTCGCTGTTAAGTATCTGTTCCAGTTCTGTATTTTGCATAGTTTTCTGTCTGTTCTCTCACGTAATGGCATCATAGCATGAAGATTCACTGCGCTGAGGCCGAAAAGAGGTTACGTGCCATTTCATAGGCGGCCAGCGTTTGCTTTCTAGCGTTGGCATGCTCCACCAGCGGCGACGGATAATCTAAGCTCACCCCTTGCTTGGCAGCCCACGCATGCGGGTTATGTACCCAACGATCTGGCACTGCGGCCAACTCAGGCACCCACTGACGAATAAATTGCCCCTCGGGGTCAAAGCGCTCCCCTTGGGTGGTGGGATTAAAGATGCGGAAATAGGGGGCGGCATCGGTACCGGTAGACGCTGACCACTGCCAGCCGCCGTTATTGGCCGCCAACGAGCCATCCACCAGCTGAGACATAAAATAACGTTCGCCCCAACGCCAATTCAGCAGCAGATCCTTGACCAAAAAGCCCGCGCTGATCATACGTAGCCGATTGTGCATCCAGCCGGTCTGATTAAGCTGGCGCATCGCCGCATCCACAATCGGATAGCCGGTTTGACCGCGTTGCCATGCTTGCAGATGCTCTAGATCGGTAGACCACTGGACATGATCGGTCCACGGGATAAATGGGCGCCCACGGCACAAATCAGGAAATGCCGCAAACAAATGATGATAAAACTCACGCCAGATAAGCTCATTAAGCCAACTAAAAGTGCCGCTCTCTGGCTGTAGGTAAGTATGTGGATGCTCTAATCGCAATCGGTTCAGGCATTGGCGCGCCGAAAGCATGCCACACGTCAAATAGGCCGAAAGCAAGCTGGTCGCTGGCAGTGCCGGACAATCGCGCTGTTCGTGGTAATGCACCACTTGCTGCTGGCAAAAGGTTCGCAGGCGCTGCAACGCGGCCGCTTCTCCGGCCACAAACAATGGGTTGTCCTGACACGGATAGCTAAACGGCGTAATGGGGTCAGCTGGACGGGTGGTCATCCACGGAGCCCGACATGCAGGGGCTGGTAAGCTTGCGGTATCCAGCTGCGCTAATAACCCCAGCAGCGCACGCCGAAATGGCGTATACACCTTATACATCTCGCCCTGCCCAGTACGCACCGTGCCAGGTGCGGCCAATAGTGCATCATCGCACCACGTCATCGGCAAACTAGCACCAAGTAACGCACTGACCTGACTATCTCTACGCTGCTCATTGAGCTCATACTGGCGGTTCGCATACAGGTGCGTAATCCCCAGCTCGTCGACCAGCTGTTGCAGGGTTGCGGGTATAGCCGCGAAATCTGGCACTTCACGGTAGAGAAAACCGAGGTTGCGCTGCGCTGCTTCCTGCGCCAACAGGCACAGGTTTTGCCGGATAAATTCGGCTTGGCGCGGCGCCATATCATGCTGCTGCCACTGCGTGGGCGTTGCGATAAACAGCAGCGAGACACGGGCATGCGGATCGGCGCACGCTGCGTGTAACGCACGGTTGTCGGTCAAGCGCAGATCGGTGCGTAGCCACACCAGATGGTGTGGCGTTGAGTGACTGAGCGTCTGATTAACTGCCATAGCGTAGCAACAACGCCTCCGGATAGGGTTCGAAATAGACTTGCTGCGTCAGATAAGGATCGGGATGCTCTTCCAGATAGTGGCGTAATAAGGTTAAAGGCGCCAATAACGGCTGAGTACCACGGCGATAGCGATCGATCAGATGTGACAGCTCTTTACGCTGCCGTGATGAGAGCTGACGGCTGAAATAGCCTTGAATATGTTGCAGCACATTGGAGTGATTTTTCCGCGTGGGTCGCTTGCTGAGGGCCTGCATGAGATGATCCCGATAGGCAATCAACAACGCGTCAAACGGCATTGCGTCCAGATCGGCCACACGGCGGCCCAAAGCGCGATAATCGGCCTGCGAGTGGGCCATAATCAACAACTTATAACGGCTATGAAATGCCACCAACTTACCGCGCGTCATCCCCGCCTCACACTGACGATAAAAGTCGTGCAGCGCAAAAATGCGCGTCACGAAATTTTCACGCAGCACCGGATCGTTGAGTCTGCCATCTTCTTCTACCGGCAACCACGGCATCTGGCGCATCAACTCTTGCGTATACAAACCCACGCCGACTTTTTCCGCTCCTTTACCGGCTGCATCGTACACTTTGACCCGCTCCATACCGCAGGTCGGTGATTTAGCGCACACGATATAGCCGCATAAATGACTGAGCGATGCCACTTTCTCACGGGAAAACGCCTGCATTGCCTCGGTCACATTCAGATCTTGGCTGCTGCCGACGAGTTGCACTCCCTCTTCGCCGCGGATCAAGCGGATCGCCGGACGCGGACTGGGCATCCCGATCGCCATCTCAGGGCATACCGGATAAAAACGGACATACGGTTTTAGATGATCGGTAGCAAATGGCAAGCGTTTGTGGCCGCCATCAAAGCGAACCGACTCCCCTAGCACACAGGCACTTATGCCTACAGGTATCAGCGTACTCATCAGTTCCCTCTCCATGTGGTTCAGATAGTCACAGTGTATCGCGCAAAATGCGGTTCAACCGCAGAATGTTGACATCAGCTTAACATTTATCGCCGAGCAGCAGAAATGACCATAAAAAAAGCCTCTCATCGCTGAGAGGCTTTTTTGTATCAAATTCGGTGGTCGCTACGCGACAATGCGGTGTGTTAACGCGTGTTGTAAATCACGAAGTTAGTAAAGTTAGTAAAAATCGCGCACGCTACGTTCTGAGCTCGCTAACCAAACTGGCTTGCTGCTGGTTTTGCTCCACACCCGGTGCAGGTAGCTGTAAAAGCGTGCCCGGTTCGGGTGGAAGACCATGACCGGCAACGCCAGAGAACCTGCAATAAGCACCCCAGTGCGGCGCAGAAGAATCTGAGCTAACGAATACTTCTGGTACATCATACTCCTCCCGATAGTTGAACCGTTTCGACTGCGTCTTTGCAGTGTAATCAGGAAAAAGTAAGTTTACTACACATTTTTTAATCAATTGGTGTTTAAAAGCACGAGCATCTGCATCATTCTGTAATTATTTTACATATTTTAGCATTGTTGCTACATATGAAAAACAAAAGGCGCAGAGGGAAGTCTGCGCCTTGGGCAACAACAGGGATTATCTAGCCCGCTTACTGTGCGTCCGCCAACACCTTATCGATGATTTGCACGGCTTGTTGCTCAATCAGCGCCAGATGCTCTGGGCCGACAAAGCTTTCACAATAAATCTTGTAGATATCCTCTGTACCGGATGGCCGCGCAGCAAACCACCCATTTTGCGTCACGATCTTCAATCCACCAATCGGTGCATTGTTACCCGGAGCACGGGTTAGACGCGCAATGATAGGATCGCCTGCCAGCGTTTCCGCGCTCACCATCTCTGGTGACAAACGGCTGAGGATTGCTTTTTGCTGACTATTGGCGACCGCCTGAATCCGCGAATAGCATGGCGAGCCAAATTGTTCGGCCAGTTTCTCGTAATGCTGCTGCGGGTTCATACCAGTAACGGCCGTAATTTCCGCCGCCAATAGGCACAAGATGATGCCATCTTTATCGGTTGACCACGCGGTGCCGTCAAAGCGCAAGAAGGAGGCTCCGGCACTTTCTTCGCCACCAAAGCCTAACCAGCCTTCATGCAGACCATCAACAAACCACTTGAAGCCCACCGGCACTTCCACCAAACGGCGACCCAGTGCCGCAACCACGCGATCGATCATCGCACTGGAAACCAGCGTTTTACCAACGCCCACCTCTTCGCCCCATTGTGGACGATGGCTGAACAGGTAATTGATGGCCACTGCCAGATAATGGTTCGGGTTCATCAGGCCGGTTGGTGTCACGATGCCGTGGCGGTCATAGTCAGGATCGTTACCAAAAGCCAGATCAAACTTGTCTTTCAGCGCCAACAGACCGGCCATCGCATACGGCGAAGAACAATCCATCCGGATCACGCCATCTTTATCCAATGACATAAAACGGAATGATGGATCGATCGCATCATTCACCAGAGTCAGATCCAGATTGTAGTGCTCGGCAATACGCTTCCAGTATTCAATACCCGAACCACCCAACGGATCGACACCCAGTTTCAGACCGGCGTTACGGATCGCGTCCATGTCCACGACATTGACCAGATCTTCCACGTACGGCTGTACCAAGTCTTGCTCCAGCAGCAGCTCATTTTGCTTCGCCTGCGCAAACGGAATGCGACGTACTTCAGCCAGATTGCCCGCAATCAGTTCATTGGCGCGCTGCTCAATGGCTTTGGTCAGGTTGGTATCGGCTGGGCCACCATTAGGCGGATTGTATTTGATCCCGCCATCTTCCGGTGGATTGTGAGACGGCGTGATCACGATGCCATCTGCCAGCACACCGTTGCTACGGTTGTGGCACAAAATGGTGTAGGAAACCGCTGGAGTCGGGGTAAAGCCATTATTTTCTTGGACGATCACCTGAATGCCATTGGCAATCAGCACTTCCAAAACCGAAATAAAGGCCGGCTCAGACAAGGCATGGGTATCTTTACCCACGATGCACGGGCCTAAGATCCCCTGCTTCATGCGCACTTCAGCAATAGCTTGCGCAATAGCCAGAATATGGGCTTCGTTGAAGCTATGGCGGGCCGAGCTGCCCCGATGACCAGAAGTGCCGAACTGTACCGCATGAGCGGCATTTTTCGGATCCGGCTGCAGAACATAGTATTCAGAAACCAGCTGACCGATATTGATCAGATCGTCTTGCTGGGCCGGTTGACCGGCCCGCGGATGAATTGCCATACGGCGTTACTCCCTAACGCTCAGATGGTGCCGCAAACTTTATCCGTCAGTTCCGCAGGGAACTGCATCGCCGTCATGATCTGCTCGACCATGGCGCGTTTACGACCCGAGTTGGTGTTGGTAATGACCCAATAAGGGGTACCCGGAATAGCTTTTGGCTTGGTGTGGGTGCCGTGCAGCAACAAGGTTGCCTCATCTTCGGCAAAATAAACCCGGGTACGACCGCGCAGCTCTTCTGTAGCGGCAGTAAATCCGCTTGGATCCAGCGAATACAAAGAAGAGAGGATCTGCATGAAACGACCGATCGCTTTAGTCTGGGCGGCATATTCATCTGACAACAGCAGCTCGCGCACGGCCCGTACACGATCGACTGAACACTCTTTTCCAGCATCACGGCTGACCACGATCCCGGCAGGACGTGGCTCGCTGCTCGGGGATAAATTCAGCATGCGACGCAAAATGTCGGAGGCACTTTCTCCGATATGCTGTGTATGACCCGCAATAATACGGTACAGCTCTTCGTCTACTTCAATGATTTTCATGTCGATCCAATGTCGTTCTCTTGCATGAATAACTCGGCGATTATACCTTCTCAGGCCATGATTCTCTATACACCAACTTGGTTTAGCTCATGATCAACTACAAACAACAGGGAGAAGGTCCGGTACTGGTGCTGATCCACGGTCTGTTCGGCACGCTGGATAACCTCGGCTTACTGGCTCGCGATCTGGTTGATGACTACCGGATCATTCAGGTCGATCTGCGTAATCACGGCCAGAGTTTTCATAGCGCAGAGATGAATTATGAGGCCATGGCCGCGGATGTGCTGCAACTGCTGGATCAGTTGCAGATCCCGCAAGCAAGCTTCATCGGTCACTCGATGGGGGGCAAAGTCGCCATGAAGATTGCCCAGCTCGCACCAACGCGCGTTGAGCAATTAATAGTGCTGGATATGTCACCGGTGGATTACCAAACTCGCCGCCACGATCAGGTGTTCAGCGCCCTGCATGCCGTCGACCAAGCACGTCCAGCGCGCCGTACACAAGCAGCCGAACTGATGCGCCACCACCTCAAAGAAGAGGGCGTGATCCAGTTTTTGCTTAAATCTTTTGCGCCCAGCGATGAGAGCAGCTGGCGCTTTGCCGTGCGTGAGCTAGAAAACAACTATCCGCAGATTGTCGGCTGGAATGAAGGTACGCCGTTTAATAAACCGGTGCTGTTCATCAAAGGCGAACATTCCCCCTACATTCAAGACAAATTCCGCCCCGATATTTTGCGCCAGTTTCCACAAGCGAAAGCCCATGTGATTCAGGGAACCGGACATTGGCTGCACGCGGAAAAACCAGACGCGGTATTACGCGCAATCCGGCGCTTCCTCAATGCGGATTCCCGTTAACAGGGAACAAGGGCTATGGTATAGTTCCGGCTTAAACTGACGGGCTAAATGGAATTGCCACATGCTTTATAAGCACATGGAAACTATTGAGGCGATTGGCCTTGATTTATTCTTTATTGTCCTCTTCTTTTTTATAGGGATGGCAATTCAGGACGTGCTAAAACGTGGCAATGTTCCCCCGTTTGGCCGCCGCATTGTCTGGCTGGTTTTGTTTCTTGGATGTGCAGGCTTCGTTGCCAAAGGTCTGATCCAGCTCTACTGGGAAGGCGCTGGTATCGGTTGATTCTTAGCAAGAGCAGCACTTGTAGTTCAAATGGCAAAAGAAAATACAGACCGTACCACTCTTGATTTGTTTGCTGACGAACGTCGTCCCGGTCGTCCAAAAACAAACCCGCTTCCCCGGCATGAACAG
The DNA here is from genome assembly GCF_000800945.1 of Plesiomonas sp. ZOR0011. Lineage (NCBI taxonomy): Bacteria > Pseudomonadati > Pseudomonadota > Gammaproteobacteria > Enterobacterales > Enterobacteriaceae > Plesiomonas > Plesiomonas sp. ZOR0011. Next base: position 17,151 of record NZ_JRKB01000092.1, on the reverse strand, counting down.
TTACGGATTAATAAGCGTAATCAGCTCAAGCGCGATAAATCCAAAGGATTACGCCGAATTGAACTGAAAGTCGATAGCCGGGTGGTGGAAGCATTAAACGTGCTGGCTCACGAGCAACAAATGAGCCGCAGTGAACTGATCGAACAAATTTTGCTGGAAAAGTTGGGCTTGGATGCGGAAGAATTCGCGCTAAACCTGACTGACAGCCCGAAATGAACGCTAAGGTATAAGAGAATGGCAAGTGTAGGAATTTTCTTTGGCAGCGATACCGGCAATACCGAAAACATTGCCAAGATGATCCAAAAACAGCTGGGCAAACACCTGGTGGACGTACGTGACATCGCCAAAAGCAGCAAAGAAGACATCGACAACTTCGATCTGCTGCTGCTGGGTATCCCAACTTGGTACTACGGTGAAGCGCAGTGTGATTGGGATGATTTCTTCCCTACTCTGGAAGAAATTGATTTCAACAACAAGCTGGTTGCCATTTTCGGCTGCGGCGATCAAGAAGACTATGCTGAGTACTTCTGTGACGCAATGGGCTCTCTGCGTGACATCGTAGAAGCGCGTGGTGGTGTGATCGTCGGTCACTGGCCAACTGCCGGTTACCACTTTGAAGCGTCTAAGGCGCTGGTCGATGACCAAAACTTCGTCGGTCTGTGCATCGATGAAGACCGCCAGCCAGAGCTGACTGCCGAGCGTGTCGAGAAGTGGGTGAAGCAAGTATACGAAGAGATGTGTCTGGCCGAGCTGGATAACTAAATCTAGCTAGCGAATGTCTCGCTAACGTCAATCTTGCTGCCCTGCCTCATCATGGGGCAACAGGCATCCGCAATAAAGCCGGCACTTAGCCGGCTTTATTCTTTTCATGCGGCTTATCACCTGTTGCGAAATTCGGCCGATGCGCATCTAACGGCGCTACCACCTCTTCGATTTTGCGCTTACGGCGCACATACAGGGTGCGGTTCACCCGTGCAACTATCTCGCCCTGCGCATCTTTAATTGCCACCGTAAACTGCGGCAAACATTTCTCGCCATTGGCGGTAGCTGCCAAAATCTCTTCATAGCGACCTTCACTGATTTCGAAACTGGCGGTGAGTTTACCCCAGCCTGGGCGAATGAAATCAATGTCTGCCGCTTTATCCCAGACCATGTAATCTGGCCCTAAGCGCCCAATGAGCATCAAGGCATAAATCGGATCGGTCATGGCAAACAAGCTGCCACCAAACTGACTGCGATTGATGTTTTTATTCCACCAGCGAAACGCCAAGGTCACTTCGCAACAGCGAAAATCACGGTCTAGACGACGAATACGAATACCGGCCCCGAAAAAGGGTGGCCAGAGATTCAACGCCCAACGGAAGATCCACGCACGAAACAAAAAGGCTGGCATGCAGTTTATCCTGTTATCCTTGTCGACAGAGCAAAAACTCTACCAAACAATAACATTTGCGCAACCATTTTGTTTTTATCTGGGATTTACGGTTTTAACTTGGTTACGCACCTCTTATAATGCTAGTCACTCTCATTTCTACTCCGGTCGCCATGTCCGGTGTAGATAACCGTCCGGCATAGAGATATCGATAGATAGACATACCCTCTGCCCAGACCAAAAAAATCAGGAACGCTGGATATATGACAGATAATAATACTGCGCTAAAAAAAGCCGGTCTGAAGGTCACGTTACCGCGGCTGAAAATCCTTGAACTGCTCCAGACTGGGGATTGTCAGCATATCAGTGCGGAAGATCTGTATAAAAAGCTGATCGATATGGGTGAAGAGATCGGTCTGGCTACGGTATACCGTGTACTGAACCAGTTTGATGATGCCGGCATCGTCAGCCGCCACAACTTTGAAGGCGGTAAATCAGTCTTCGAACTGACCCAGCAACATCACCATGATCACCTGATCTGCCTTGATTGCGGCAAAGTGATTGAATTTAGTGATGACTTTATCGAGCAGCGGCAAAAAGAGATTGCCCAGCGTTATGGGATCCGTCTGACCAACCACAGTCTGTACCTGTACGGTCACTGCGCCGATGGCGACTGCCGTCAGAACGAAAGCCTGCACGATCCGAAAAACTGATTCGGCGAGCTTATCCTCGGTCAGTCGCTAACTTGATCGCTCTGGTTATCTGGTTATCTGGTTATCTGGTTAAATAGTACTGACATAGGCATGACATCACCGCGTCACTCATGATGTTAAAAGACAAGTCACATAAAAAAAGCGCAGTCTAAACTGCGCTTTTTTATTCGCCATAATTGAGCATATTAACCGGCCAAGAGCTCAAGACCGGTTAACCCATACTCGCCTTACCGGCTTAGCTTGCGTGATTTAGCCTGCTTGATAAGTATCGCGCAGACCCACAGTACGGTTAAAGACCAGATGCTCCGCAGATGAGTCTTTGCTATCCACGCAGAAGTAACCTTCACGCTCGAACTGATAGGCTTTTTCTGCTGGGGCTTGCGCCAAGCTTGGCTCAACCACACCACGGCGGATCACTAAGCTCTCTGGGTTGATGGTCGACAGGAAATCATCCGCTGCCGCTGGGTTAGCCACGCTGAACAGACGGTCGTAGACACGAATTTCAGCCGGCACACCTTTATCCGCAGACACCCAGTGGATCACGCCCTTCACTTTACGGCCATCGGCTGGATCTTTACCCAGCGTATCGGCATCGTAAGTACAGAAGATGGTCTGGATGTTGCCTTCGGCATCTTTCTCAACGCGTTCTGCTTTGATCACGTACGCATTACGCAGACGCACTTCTTTACCCAGTACCAGACGCTTGTACTGCTTATTGGCTTCTTCACGGAAGTCAGCGCGATCGATAAAGATCTCGCGGGTAAATGGCAGCTCACGCGTGCCCATTTCCGCTTTGTTCGGATGCACTGGCGCTTGCAGCACTTCCAGATGACCTTCTGGCAAGTTCTCAATCACCACGCGAACCGGATCCAGAACCGCCATCGCACGCGGCGCGTTCTCGTTCAGATCTTCACGGATACAAGCTTCCAGCGCCGACATCTCCACCAGGTTATCCTGCTTGGTCACACCGATACGACGGCAGAACTCACGGATAGACTCTGGGGTATAGCCACGACGACGCAGACCAGAAATGGTCGGCATACGTGGATCGTCCCAACCGCTCACCACTTGCTCGGTCACCAACTGGTTCAGCTTACGCTTAGACATGATGGCGTATTCGAGATTCAGACGAGAGAACTCGTACTGACGTGGATGGCAAGGAATGGTGATGTTATCCAGTACCCAGTCGTACAGACGACGGTTATCTTGGAACTCCAGCGTACAGATGGAGTGCGTGATCCCTTCCAGCGCATCGGAAATGCAGTGGGTGAAGTCGTACATCGGGTAGATGCACCACTTGTTGCCGGTCTGATGGTGCTCGGCAAACTTGATACGGTAGATAACCGGATCGCGCATCACTATGAACGGAGAGGCCATGTCGATTTTGGCACGCAGACACGCGCTACCCTCGGCAAACTCACCGTTTTTCATCTTCTCGAACAGCGCCAAGTTCTCTTCTACGCTGCGATCACGATACGGGCTGTTTTTACCCGGCTCAGTCAGGGTGCCGCGGTATTCGCGCATTTGCTCAGCAGTCAGCTCATCCACATACGCCAGACCTTTTTGGATCAGCTCAATCGCATACTGATGCAGCTGATCAAAATAGTCGGATGAATAGCAGATATCCCCACTCCACTCAAAACCCAGCCATTTCACGTCGTTCTGGATAGATTCCACGAACTCCATGTCTTCTTTTGCCGGGTTGGTATCATCAAAGCGCAGGTTGCACTGGCCCTGATAATCCTTGGCAATGCCGAAGTTCAGGCAGATAGATTTGGCATGACCGATATGCAGATAGCCATTTGGCTCCGGCGGAAAACGGGTATGCACGCTGGTATGTTTACCGGACGCCAGATCTTCATCGATGATCTGACGGATAAAGTTAGTCGGGCGGGCTTCAGCCTCACTCATTTTTTTACCCTCACTCGCGGTGATGCAACAACATAACCTAGTATCATCCACAATACCTGTGCTGCAAACAACTGTTGCAGACACAATACTGCACAAAAACCGAAAAAAAACCCGCCATTAGGCGGGTTGAACCGAGCACAACATGCACAAAGTGTGTGAAGACGGCGTTCGCCGCCAAAATCCTCCCGTGGCATGCGTCGGGGAGGCAATCATGTCCCGTTTAGGAAGTTGGCCAATACCGCTTCCCTTACCGGCGGCCAACCGGTAAGGAAATTTACCGAGGGATAAACCTCAACGCTTATTTAACGCTCTCTACACGGCTAGCACGCTTGCCATCTGGGCTGACAGTACGAACTTGTACTTCACCAGTGACAGTCGGCTTCGCTGCGGCGTCGTAACGCTGCCACGTTTTACCGTTGTCGGCAGAGTATTCAACCGCCAGACCCGGCAACGCGGTGTTTACTTCCAACACGCCTGCTGTCACTACCGCACCCGGTACCGGCAGACGGTACTGCACACCGGCAGCATCCAGCTTCGCCAGCTCACGCTGACCCAACAGGTTGGCAAAACGCGCCCAATCACGGTTCAGCGCTTTGCTGTTCACGTAATGGGTTTCACCGCCTTTGAACTCACGACCCGCCACGTAATCCAGTTCCCAATCCGCTTGGTGCCAAGCACGCTCAGCCAGTGGCAGCATACGTGGGAAGATCATGTATTCCATGCCAGGGTCGGTACGGATACTTTCACTCCAGAACTGACCTTGTACGCCTGTCGCGCCGCCCCACTTCTTATCGCTCATCGCGTTAAAGTGGTTGCCGTCACGGTCTACTGAGGTTTCCGCGTTTTGTGGCAAGTTGTCTGGCGCGAAACCGAACACTTTACGCTCATCGCTGAAACGGGTTGCCCAGTAATAACCGCTCTCTTTCGGGTTCACTTCGTATGGCATATCGAAGTACACGTAATCTGGGTTAGAGACCACCAGCTCATAGCCTTTGTTCACCCAATCATTGGCTGAATCAAAGCCGCCCCAGTACAGGGTATCCCAGAAGTTCACACCGGTTTTCTTAGTTGCAAAGTCAGATGCGCCGCTGGCATCTTTCAGGCCATCTTGCCACGCCATCATGGTAGTGATGCCATGCTTGTTCACCAACTGGCTGACTTCTTTCGCAAACTGACTTGGCAGGTGTTCAAAATCAGAAACCTTGCCGCTTTCGACCATCTTCTGACATACCGGAGACTTGGCCCACGGCTTATCTTCTTTGCTCTGGTCGATCGTGCCACGCCAATCTACTTTCTCGGCCGCGTTCACATCTTGGAAGCCTCCGCCCAAGCGAATGTTCTTCGCTTCGTCACCACCAAAGTGCCAAGTTTGCAGCGGCATACCGGCTTCTTTGTGCATCGCCGCCACTTCACCGATCACCTTGTCGACGAACGCTTGAGACGATTCCAAGCACGGATTTAGGTAGCTGGTGCGGTTATAAAACTGTACAGACAGCGTGTTAGAGGTATCTTGCGGATCCAGCAGACGATACTGGTTCGCTTCGGCCTCTTTGCCTTCCGCCATCAGTTTCTTGTAACGCGCTTCCATCGATACGACCGCCGCACGCGCGTGCGCTGGCATATCCAGCTCTGGAATCACCTCGATGTTACGCGCCTTGGCGTACTTCAGGATATCCACATAATCTTGCTTGCTGTAGAAGCCACTACCTTGGTTGTTGCTGTCAGGACCGGAGCCCAACTGAGGCAGCAGACACTGAGTTTCGCTCAAGTCATGGCAACGCTGGCTACCCACGTCGGTCAGCTCAGGCAGACCAGGGATCTCCAAACGCCAGCCTTCATCATCACTCAGGTGGAAGTGGAATTTGTTCAGCTTGTACGCTGCCATTTGATCCAGCAGACGCAGAATACTTTCTTTGTTGTGGAAGTTACGACCTACATCGGCATGCATACCACGGTGTTCAAAGCGTGGCATATCCTTCACAGTCACGGTGGCGATGGTTTTGCTGCCATCCATCGGGATCAGTGAAATCAGAGACTGCAAGCCATAGAACGCACCCGCGGCGTCATTACCCACAATCTGCGCGCCTTGTGGTGTCACTTTCAGGGTATAGGCCCCTTCGGCCTGCCACTTACCTTTAAACGCCGCCTTGTTGATTTTCACGTCTACCGGATAAGCATCCGCTGCGCTAGAGGTTGTCACCCCTAACTGCGCCAAACGCTCGCTAACTGCGTCCAGTGTGGTTTTCGGCAGAGCCAATGTTTGGATATTGATACCGTTTGCCAAGCTGGCATCGGCTTTACCCACAGTCACTTCCACTGGAGTTGGCAGGATCTGACCACGCAGCTGCTGCGCTGGCAGAACCGGCACATCTTGGTTCTTAGCGTAACGGGTTTGCGCGTTCATCAGCACGTTTTTGTCACCGCTGGTACGCTTCCAGTTATCACCGGTGATTGGAGCCGAAAACTCGCTCACGTTTTCAGTGTCAGTATTGCTGATGACTTTTGGCTTAGCATCACCGGCGGTGACATACCAACGTGGCATGAAGTCAGTTTCAAACAGCTGCCAGTACTCGCCAATGATAGGAATTTCAACCACTTCACCGGATTGAAAACCATCGAACTTATCCGTTGGCTCCAGTTTATGCAGGTCACCGGTTACGTGAGAGATCTTGAATTGTTCATTTTCCACCGCCAGGATTTGGCGAATGCTGTGGAAATAGATGGTCCATGCTTTACCGCTGATTTCACCGCCATTGTTGGTCAGTGTAATCGTGGCCTTGTTACACGCCGCCCACTCGGCACCCAGCGCGCCACAGTTGACACCATTTTCGCCACCGTGGTTATCCAGTACTGCGTACTGCACATTCAACTGGCTACCCATACGGTTAACCAGAGTCTGGTTGCTGTCGCCGCTACCGGCACAACCGGTCAACGCCATCGTGGTCGCGATAGCAATGGCAGATAATCTCAACATAAAACCCCCTAAAACACTCCAAGAGCCTGAAAAAAGATGTGATCAGGCCGTCAAACCCGGCCCCAAAGGGACCGGGAAATCACAACTAAACAAAGATAGAGATAAAACGGATTACGCTTTTACGGTAGGAATGCTGATGTTGCTCAGATCTTCAGTCGCAGGGATGCGCTTCATTTCTGTCGCGATGATTTCAGCTTGTGGGCCCAGAATAATCTGCAGATTGTTCTCACCCAGCTTCACCACACCTTTCGCGCCCAGCGCTTTCAGTACACGCTCATCAGCGATGCTGCGGTCTTTCATGGTCAGGCGCAGACGAGTGATACAAGCATCGATAGTGGTCAGGTTGGCATGGCCGCCCAGCGCTTTCAGATACTTTTTCGCCAGCTCTTGGTTGTCAGTGCTGTGCACAGTTTCAACCAGCTCTTCGTCTTCGTCATCTTCACGGCCTGGAGTTTTCAGGTTGAACTTAACGATAGCGAAGCGGAACACGAAGTAGTACACCGCGGAGAAGGCAAAGCCTTGCAGAACCAGCATGTACCACTGAGTGGCCAGCGGGTTACGTGAAGACAGCACCATATCCACCAGACCCGCACTGAAGCCAAAGCCTGCAATCCAATGCATGGAAGCAGCGATGAATACAGAGATACCGGTCAACAGCGCGTGGATCACATACAGAACCGGCGCTACGAACATGAAGGAGAATTCCAGCGGCTCAGTTACACCGGTGAAGAACGCAGCGAACGCAGCAGCCAGCATGATGGACGCAACTTTCTCGCGGTTTTCACGCTTAGCCGTGTGGTAAATCGCCAATGCAGCGCCCGGCAGACCGAACATCATGATTGGGAAGAAACCAGCCTGGTACATACCAGTCACACCCAGCACCGCTTTACCGGCGTCGATAGATGCCTGACCGCCCAAGAAGTTAGGGATGTCGTTAATACCGGCAACGTCGAACCAGAACACGGAGTTCAGTGCGTGGTGCAGACCAACAGGGATCAGCAGACGGTTAAAGAATGCATAGATACCCGCGCCTACAGCGCCCATACCCTGAATACCTTCACCGAAGCTTACCAGACCGTTATAAATCACCGGCCATACGTACATCAGTACGAAGGCAACAGCAATCATCAGGAAAGAAGTCAGGATTGGAACCAGACGACGGCCGCTGAAGAACGCCAGCGCTTTGTGCAGTTCTACAGTGCTATAGCGGTTATACAGCTCAGCAGAGATGATACCGACCAGAATACCGATAAACTGGTTGTTGATCTTACCGAACGCAGCCGGTACCTGATCCATTGGGATACCCTGGATCTGGGACACTGCCCCCGGAGACAGCAGCGTGGTCAGGACTAAGTAGCCCACGAAACCGGTCAGTGCCGCAGCACCGTCTTTATCTTTTGACATACCGTAAGCAACACCGACCGCAAACAGTACGGACATGTTGTCGATAATTGCCGCGCCAGACTTGATAAAGAACGCCGCCAGTGCGCTGTTACCACCCCAAGCTACCGGGTCAATCCAGTAACCGACCCCCATCAAAATTGCAGCAGCAGGCAAAGTGGCAACTGGTACCATCAATGCACGGCCGACTCTCTGTAAGTATCCTAGAATATTCACGTTGGTATCCCCTATTTCGGTTTCCAAACCTAATTATTTCTGCCTTCCAGCTCTCTACCCGTCGCTACTCAGTTTTGGTTATGAAACGAGTCACACAAGCAAAACTGAATGTTTCCACACACCTTTTATTTGGTATGACCGAGTGTAAGAGTTTTATTTTGCCTCGCAAATTAAAACCACCTTGTTTGTGATCACAATCACCGCAATGGGGTAATAAACAGGCAATTTGCTAGCCAGATCATAAAACTTATTTTATCATCCAAAACATGCTCAGGTTTGCGATAAGCTCACTCACAACACGGTTTTACTCAATTCAGGTTAGTTTAAGAGGTGTACAATGCGCTTAATTCCGCTATCAACAGCCAAGGACGTTGGATTATGGTCAGCCCGTTACATTGCCGACCGCATTAATGCCTTTAAACCCACAGCTGAGCGTCCGTTCGTATTAGGTTTACCGACCGGTGGTACACCGCTGGCAACCTATAAGCGCTTGATCGAGCTGCATAAAGCCGGTGAAGTGAGCTTTGCTAATGTCGTAACCTTCAACATGGATGAGTACGTTGGTTTACCGGAAGATCATCCGGAAAGCTACCATTCTTTCATGCATCGCAATTTCTTCGACCACGTTGATATTAAACCAGAAAATATTAACCTGCTCGACGGTAATGCTGCAGATGTTCATGCTGAATGCCGCCGTTACGAAGAGAAAATTAAGTCCTACGGTAAAATCAATCTGTTTATGGGCGGTGTCGGCAACGATGGCCACATTGCCTTTAACGAACCGGCGTCTTCTCTGGCTTCACGTACACGGATCAAGACCCTGACCGAAGATACCCGTATCGCCAACTCCCGTTTCTTTAACGGCGACATGACTCAGGTACCTAAGTACTCCCTGACTGTCGGTGTCGGCACTTTGCTGGACTCCGAAGAGATCATGATCCTGGTTACCGGCCATGCCAAAGCACTGGCGCTGCAGGCTGCCGTTGAAGGCTGCGTCAACCACCTGTGGACGATTTCCGCTCTGCAACTGCATCCGAAGTCCATGATTGTCTGTGACGAGCCTTCAACCATGGAGCTGAAAGTCAAAACGGTTAAATACTTCCGTGAGCTTGAAGCGGCCAACATCAACAATATTTAAGAAGGTCATCTATGAAATATGCCCTGACAAATTGCCGTGTTTACTCCGGCTATGACATTCTGGATAACCATGCGGTTATCATTAACGGTGACGTCATCGAGTCAGTCTGCCCGTTGAGCGAACTGCCGGCGGGGATCGCAACCGTCGATCTGGATGGCGCCAACGTCAGCCCGGGTTTCATTGATGTCCAGCTGAACGGCTGTGGCGGCGTGATGCTGAACGATGCCGTGACCGAAGAAACCTTGCATATCATGCAGCGCGCCAACCTGAAATCCGGTTGCACCAGCTATCTGCCAACCTTGATCACTACCAGCGATAGCGAAATGAAAACCGCCATCGCCGTGATGGAAAGCTATCTGCAAGCGCACAAAAACCAAGCGCTGGGTCTGCACCTAGAAGGGCCATACCTGAATATCCTGAAAAAAGGGATTCACAGCCCAGACTTCATTCGCCCAGCGGATGAAGCAATGGTGGACTATATCTGCGAGCACGCCGATGCGGTGACCAAAGTCACCTTGGCGCCAGAACTGGCACCCGCTAGCCTGATTGGTAAGCTGGTCGACTCCGGTATTGTGGTTTCCGGTGGCCACACAAACGCCAGCTACGCCGAAGCCCGCGCAGGCTTTGCTGCCGGCGTGAGTTTCACCACCCACCTGTTCAACGCCATGCCGCCAATCACTGGCCGTGAGCCAGGTATGGTTGGCGCGATTTTGGACACTCCAGATGTGTACACCGGCATTATTGCTGACGGTTTCCACGTTTCTTGGTCCAACATCCGTCTGGCGCACAAAATGAAAGGCGAGAAACTGGTTCTCGTGACGGACGCCACAGCTCCAGCAGGCGCTAACATTGACCACTTCATTTTCGTCGGTAAAAAAGTATATTACCGTGATGGGAAGTGTGTAGATGAAAACGGCACTCTGGGCGGCTCCGCACTGACCATGATCGAAGCAGTACAAAACTGCGTCGAGCACATCGGCATCGCACTGGATGAAGCACTGCGTATGGCCACTTTGTATCCGGCACGCGCCATTAACGTGGCAGACCGTTTAGGTCAGATTAAAGCCGGCAAAGTTGCCAACATAACGGTGTTTGATCGTGACTTTACAGTCAAGGCGACCATCGTTAACGGACAGCTTGAGCGGCACTAAACTATGAGCACTGGCGGACAAATTGGTAACGTAGATCTGGTTAAACAACTCAATAGCGCAGCGGTATACCGCCTGATAGACCAGCAAGGGCCTATTTCGCGGATCCAAGTCGCTGATCACAGCCAACTTGCTCCGGCCAGTGTCACCAAGATTACCCGCCAGCTTCTTGAGCGCGGACTGATCAAAGAGGTTGAACAACAAGCGTCAACCGGCGGTCGCCGCGCTATTTCCATCGTCACCGAAACCCGGCCTTTCCACTCAATTGCCGTGCGTTTGGGTCGCCGCGATGCCACGATTTCGCTCTACGACCTCAGCAGTAAATCGCTGGCCGAAGAGCACTTTATCTTGCTCCAACACGATCAGGCGCAGCTGGAAAAAGAGCTGATTGAACTGATTGAGCAGTTTATTGCTACCCACCAGCGTAAAATTCGCCAACTGATTGCCATGTCCATCACCCTACCCGGCTTAGTCGACCCCGACACCGGTGTGGTGGAATACATGCCGCATGTTAGTGTGCAACACTGGCCGCTGGCCGATATCTTAAGTCGCCACTTTGAAGTCAGCTGTTTTGTCGGTAACGATGTGCGCAGTTTGGCTCTAGCTGAGCACTACTTTGGCGCCAGTCGCGATTGCGAAGACTCCATTTTGATTCGTCTGCATCGGGGTACCGGTGCCGGTATTATTGTGCATGGCCAGATTTTCCTCGGCTATAACCGTAACGTTGGCGAAATTGGCCACATCCAAATTGATCCGCTCGGCCCTCGCTGTCACTGCGGTAACTTTGGTTGCTTAGAAACCATCGCTGCCAACAGCGCCATCGAACAGCGCGCGCGTGAATTGCTGCAAGCCGGTTATCCAAGTAAATTGCTCAATGCTGACGATCTGAATATCTACAGCATTTGTCACGCGGCCAATAAGGGCGATTTGCTGGCGGTGGAGCTGATTGAACAAGTGGGCCGCAAACTCGGTCAGGCGATTGCCATTACAGTGAACCTGTTCAACCCGCAAAAAGTGATCATCGCTGGGGAAATTACCGAAGCGCAAAAAGTGCTGTTCCCTGCCATTGAAGCCTGTATTCAGACTCAATCACTCAAAGAATTCCGGCAAAAACTGTCGGTGGTCGCCTCCGAGCTGTATGACAAGCCGACCATCGGTGCGTTTGCCCTCATCAAGCGCTCAATGCTTAATGGTATTTTGCTACAACGTTTGCTGGAACAATAAGCTAACGGCGCAATAATTCACCACTTTTATCCGGTTGTCATTTTCTCCGTGGTATACTCGTGGGCTGCGCATAATGCAGCCCTACACCTACCTGTGCTAATTCGGAGATGGCATGAAAAAAAGCGTGATCTGTGATATTGACGGTGTGTTACTGCACGACAATACCGCCGTACCCGGAGCAAAAGAATTCCTACATCGCCTGCTCGAGCAAGAAACCCCGCTGGTGATCCTAACCAACTATCCCGTACAAACCGCGCAGGATCTGGCTAACCGCTTTCATTCCGCTGGCCTTGATGTCCCTGAAAGTGTGTTCTATACCGCCGGTATGGCGACCGCCGATTTTCTGCGCCGTCAGGAAGGGAAAAAAGCGTTTGTCATCGGTGAAGGCGCCTTAATTCACGAACTGTATAAGGCCGGTTTTACCATCACCGATATCAACCCCGATTTCGTGATTGTGGGCGAAACCCGCTCCTACAACTGGGATATGATCCATAAAGCCGCGCGCTTTGTAGCTAATGGTGCGCGTTTTATTGCCACCAACCCCGATACCCACGGCCCAAGTTACGCCCCAGCCTGTGGTGCGCTGTGCGCCCCAATTGAAAAAATCACCGGCCGTAAACCGTTTTTCGTCGGCAAACCAAGCCCGTGGATTATCCGCGCCGCGCTGAACAAAATGCAGGCGCACTCCGAAAACACCCTGATCATCGGCGATAACTTGCGTACCGATATTCTGGCAGGCTTTCAGGCCGGTCTGGAGACCGTTTTGGTGCTCTCTGGGGTATCTAAGCATGCCGATATCGAGACCATGCCGTTTAGGCCGAATCATGTTTTTGATTCAGTGGCTGACATCGATATTTTATAATCACAAACACCGCGCTAACGCGGTGTTTTGTTAAGGGCCTTATCGCCATGCACTAACACTCAATGCAACGGCTTGATTAATCTCTAATGGACAGGTCAGTGTCTCTGACCCTGCAAAGGAACGCATGATAGATTCTCAACTCCTGCTACTCATCAGTATTGCTTTTTTTGCCGGCTTTGCGGTGCAACGTGTCGGTTTACCTCCGCTCATTGGTTTTTTAGTGGCCGGTTTTGGCCTGAATGTCGCAGGTTTCAGTGCCGGTAGTCCTCTGAGCGCTCTAGCTGATCTCGGGGTAACGTTGCTGCTGTTTACCATCGGCCTCAAGCTGGATATCCGGCTGTTGATGCGCCGCGAAGTGCTGGTCGGCGCCAGTGGCTACACCCTGCTGTCATCCTTAAGTGTGGCGCTGGTTTTGACCTTGTTGAAGGTCACCACCTTGCTGCTGGTGATGCAGTTGGATTTTTCTAACGCTCTGCTACTCGGCTTTGCGTTAAGTTTTTCCTCCACGGTGCTGGCCGTCAAAGCCATGCAAGAGCGTGGGGAGCTGCTCAGTACCTACGGCCGACTGGCCCTTGGGATCTTAGTTATTCAAGATCTGTTCGCCGTCATCTTCTTAAGTGCCTCTACCGGTAAATTGCCGCATCCGTGGGCGGCATTACTGCTGCTGTTGCCACTGTGCCGTCCTGTGCTATATCGGCTGCTGGATAAACTCGGCCACGATGAGATTTTGGTTCTGGGTGGCATTTTCCTCGCCCTGATCCCAGGGGCGGCGCTGTTTAGCTGGTGCGGCTTGAAACCGGATCTGGGCGCGCTGATTATCGGAATGCTGTTTGCCGGTCATGCACGCGCATCGGAGCTGTCTAAATCGCTGTTCAATCTGCGCGAACTGTTCTTAATCTGCTTTTTCCTGCAAATCGGTCTTGAGGAGATCCCAAGCTGGCAAGGCTTGGGTATGGCGGTGTTACTGCTGTTTTTATTGCCGGTCAAAGCGGCGCTCTACTATCTGGCCGCCCGTCTATTTCGGTTTCGGATCCGTACCAGTTTGCAGCTGGCGATGACCTTGTGTAACTACAGTGAATTTGGCCTGATTGTCGGCGGTATTGCCGTACGCCAAGGGTTACTCAGCAGCAGCTGGTTGGTAGTGCTGGCGCTGACGACCGCGCTGTCATTTCTGATATCCGTGCCACTGAACAAGATGACCGATCGCTTGTATGCCATTTTACGCAAGCGGGCGAAACCAGATGAAAACCGCAATCTTCACCCTGATGACCGCCTGATTGACCCGGGCGATGCGCAAATTCTGGTACTCGGCATGGGGCGCATTGGCTCTGGGGCTTATGATGAGCTGCGCGAGCGTTATGGCGATATTTTGCTCGGCATCGAGTCCAACCCTGAAAGTGTGCTCGCACATCGGCAAAGTGGGCGTAACGTGATTCAAGGCGATGCCACTGACCCTGATTTTTGGGAGCGCGTACGACCACGCGGCAATGTGAAGTTAATCTTACTGGCGATGCCACACTGGCAAGTGAACCATTTTGCGCTGGATCACCTGCACCATCGTCAATTTACCGGCCGTATTGCCGCCATTGCCGAATACCAAGATGAAGTGGAAAAGCTGACCGGTGACGGTGTCCACGCCGCATTCAATATCTATAACGAAGCCGGTAGTGGTTTTGCTCGCCACGTGATCAGCCATTTATCCACCGATCAACTTTTTGGCCGTTTTGATGAGGATACAATAAAAACGCCAGCAGTAAGGATAACCAATATCTAACCAAACTCATTTATGGATGAAGATTCATCAATCAAGGTCAGAAAAAATGCTTGCAAAAATTCTGCGCCTTGGCACATTGAATGAACAAAACCTGTACGGCTCAGCCCCGATAGGTGAGCCGGTTTAAAAGATCGCAACTGCAAGGAAAGAAAGTATGTGTTCGATTTTTGGTATTTTAGAGCTGAAGTCTGATCCCAGTGAGCTGCGCAAAAAAGCCCTGGAGATGTCCAAATTACTGCGTCACCGTGGGCCGGACTGGTCCGGGATCTATGCCACTGACAAAGCCATCTTGGCGCATGAGCGCTTGGCGATTGTCGATGTGAATAACGGAGCTCAGCCGCTGTTTAATGCCGAAAAGACCCACATCCTTGCGGTAAACGGTGAGATCTACAATCACAAAGCACTGCGTGCTGCGCAACCAGACTACGCGTTCCAAACTGATTCGGATTGCGAAGTGATTTTGTCACTATATCAGCAGCATGGCCCTGACTTCCTTGACCAGCTGTACGGCATGTTTGCGTTTGTGCTGTATGACGCCGAGCAAGATGCCTACCTGATTGGGCGCGATCATATCGGTATCATCCCGCTGTATATGGGTTATGACGAGCACGGTAACCTGTATGTGGCCTCGGAGATGAAAGCGCTGGTGCCGGTGTGCCGCACCATCAAAGAATTCCCCGCTGGCTCATATCTGTGGAGTAAAGACGGTGAGATCCGCCGTTACTATCAACGTGACTGGATGGAGTACGACGCAGTTAAAGATGCCGTCACCGATCCGAACCAGCTGCGTGAAGCCTTCGAAGATGCAGTGAAAAGCCATTTGATGTCTGATGTGCCGTATGGCGTATTGCTCTCTGGGGGTCTGGACTCGTCGGTGGTCTCCGCTATCACCAAAAAGTTTGCCGCCCGCCGTATTGAAGATAATGAGCAAAGCGAAGCTTGGTGGCCGCAGCTACACTCATTCGCGGTCGGACTCAAAGGCTCGCCGGATCTGGCCGCCGCCCAAGAGGTCGCGAACCACCTTGGCACCGTACACCACGAGATCCATTTTACCGTGCAAGAAGGGCTGGACGCGATCCGCGATGTGATTTATCACATTGAAACCTATGATGTGACCACCATCCGCGCTTCAACTCCGATGTACCTGATGGCGCGTAAAATCAAAGCAATGGGCATTAAGATGGTGCTCTCCGGTGAAGGCTCCGATGAAGTGTTTGGTGGCTATCTCTACTTCCACAAAGCGCCTAACGCCAAAGAGTTGCACGAAGAGACCGTACGCAAATTGCTGGCCCTGCACATGTATGACTGCGCCCGCGCCAACAAAGCGATGGCCGCATGGGGCGTGGAAGCACGTGTACCATTCTTGGATAAACGCTTCTTAGATGTGGCCATGCGCATTAATCCGCAGGACAAAATGTGCGGCAACGGCAAAATCGAAAAACATATCCTGCGCGAATGTTTTGCCCACTATCTGCCCGCCAGCATTGCATGGCGTCAGAAAGAGCAGTTTTCTGATGGCGTCGGTTACAGCTGGATTGACTCGCTAAAAGCGCAAGCTGAGCAGCAAGTGACCGAGCAACAGATGGCGACGGCACGTTTCCGTTTCCCTTACAACACGCCAACCACCAAGGAAGCGTACGTATACCGGGAAATCTTTGAAGAGCTGTTCCCGCAACCTAGCGCAGCGGAGTGCGTGCCAGGCGGTCCATCAGTGGCCTGCTCGTCGGCTAAAGCCATTGAGTGGGATGAAGCTTTCAAAAATATGGCGGACCCATCCGGTCGCGCCGTCGCCGGTGTACACGTGGATGCCTACAAAGGCGCATAGGCCAAATAGCGCACTGACTTCACGCAATAGAACTCAGTCGCACTAAGTAACTCTCAGCAGTCCGGTCATGGTGTAATCACATCAGCCGGACTGCATCAACGCTCAAAAGCCAGCCCATCGATATACCAATTCACCCGCCACAACTTACTTAAATCAGCACAAAACAGATTTTCACCGTTCAAAATGCTGATTAACGCCTTTCTACATGATTCTTCGCGGCGAAAGTTGATTATCTATTGACCATTTACATTATCGCGCTAGCAGGTAAAGTGAGAAGAGTGGAAAACAGCGGTAAATTTGTCATGCCGAGCGCACACTTTTTCTGTGCTCTATCACACGCGTTTTGACAAACAACTGATTAATTTTTAAACTTTTCTTGTTTTTTTTTCACCAAACTGGTTGCAAGACAGGCAAACAGGGTAAAATTAGAAATCTTGGCATAAAAAAGGGTTGACGGTTTTCGCTGGGATACGCATAATGCGCCCCGCAACGCCGATGAGGTGACGCGATAAAAAAGATGGCTATGTAGCTCAGCTGGTTAGAGCACAGCACTCATAATGCTGGGGTCACAGGTTCGAATCCCGTCATAGCCA
>NZ_JRKB01000091.1:0-360 GCF_000800945.1 Plesiomonas sp. ZOR0011 | reverse complement strand
TCCACTATCGCTGGGACGGTGACCAGCTGGTGCAGCAACAAAGCTACCGGGCCGATGGCAACGCCGCCCGTCAGGTACAGTGGGTCTATGAGCCGGGCAGCTTCAGGCCGCTGGCCCAGTGGGAAGCAGGTGAACAGGACGAGCGTCTGCACTATATCGTGACGGACGTGGCGGGCACCGCCCGCGAGCTGTGCAGCGAAGCCGGTGACATTATCTGGCGTGGTGAACAGCGGTTGTGGGGCAACCATCGAACCGATGTTATCCCACAACCGCTCAGGCGCTTCCTTGGGGATGCAGCCAATGACGAAACTTATTGTGAGCTGCGCTATCAGGGGCAGATTTATGACCAGGAGACGGGGC
>NZ_JRKB01000090.1:0-5569 GCF_000800945.1 Plesiomonas sp. ZOR0011 | reverse complement strand
TTTGCTTTCGCGTTTCGTTCCGTGCCGACAGGGAGCGCATTATAGGGAGGCGCCGAAAAGACGCAAGGGCTAAATCACGTTTTTTATCGAAAAACTTATCAAGCGCGCGCTTTGTGAACAAATCAAGCGGGTGAAGCCTAAAATTCATCCACTAATGCGGATAAAAGCACCAAGGTAGCGCACCGTAACCGCATATCTGGCGTGAATGCGCGGACTCCCTACGCGTGAAATAAAGCGGCCAAATTAATAAAAAAGCCCAGCAAAAACGGCTGGGCTAAGTGGACGATGAAATTGAGCTGATAAGCTGAAGGCTTATTTACGCTCTGAGAGTTGCATGATCAACCGGAAGAATAGCGGAATAAAGAAGATAGCGATAAAGGTTGCCGCCAACATTCCGCCAATCACCGGCCAACCTAATGCATGGCGACTCGCCGCACCAGCACCGCTCGACAAGATCAACGGCACACAGCCCAAAATAAAGGCCATCGAGGTCATGATGATGGGGCGAAAGCGTAAGCGTGCCGCTTCCAAAGCCGAGTCCAGCAGACTCATCCCCTCTTCGTGCTTCATCACTGCAAACTCCACAATCAAGATGGCATTTTTTGCCGCCAAGCCGACCAAGGTCACCAATCCTATCTGGAAATAGACGTTGTTGGTTAAGCCAACCAGCCACGTGGCTAATAGCGCACCGAACAACGCAAACGGGACCGCGGTGATCACCGCGAACGGCAAGCTCCAACGCTCATATTGCGCCGCCAAAATCAAAAAGATCATGACGATACCAAAGCCAAACGCCATTGCCGCACTACCGGCCGCCGCTTTTTCTTGGTAGGCCGAACCGATCCATTCCAGCTTGGCATCATTACCGAGCACCTCGCTCGCCACTTGTTCTAACGCGACGATAGCCTGCCCCGAGCTGTAACCGGCCGCTGGTTGCACCATGATTTTAGCCGCTTGGAAGATATTAAAACGTTCAACCAGCTCCGGACCGGTACTGTCACGTACCGTCACCAAACTGCTGAGTGGGATCATCTCGCCATTGACCGAGCGCACATACACATTGCGAATATCATCGCGCTTAGCGCGGTAATCGGCCTCCGACTGTAACTGCACCCGATACGTACGGCCAAACTGGTTGAAGTCATTCACATAGACTTGGCCAAACGTTGCCTGCATCGTGTCGAACACCGCGTTGATCGGTAAGCCGAGCGCCTTAGCCTTTTCACGATCCAAATCCATGTAGACCTGTGGCACATTCGCGCGAAAGGTGGTGGTGACGCTGGAAAACTCAGGGCGGCTCTTCGCTGCATCCAAAAAGCGCTGCACTTCGGCGGAAAATGCCTGCGTATCGCTACTTCCTCGGTTCTGCAGGTAGCCTTCTAATCCACCGGTGGTCGACATGCCCTGAATCGGTGGCGGATTGAAGGAGGCCGCAAATCCATCAGATTGCCCCATCATGCTCAAGCCTTGGAATGTTTTGGCCAAAGCAAAGGAGTCTTGCCCACTACCTTGGCGTTCACCCCAATCTTTCAACGGGATAAATGACAACCCACGGTTACTGACAATGGAGTTCGACAGAATATCGAAACCCGAGAAGGTCACTACGTTCTCAACATGCGGATTAGCCATGATGATCTGGTCGAACTGGTCCGCCACGTTTTGCGTACGATTCAACGATGCCGCATCCGGCAACATAATCGACGAGATGAGATAGCCCTGATCCTCATTCGGCACCAACTCCCCCGGCACGCGAGCAAATAAGGCGTAGGTGCACAGTAATAGCGCCCCGATAATCCCGAATGCCACCCCGACTCGCCGATTCAAAAAAGCCACGCCGCCGACATAACGCGCAGTTAAACGGTCAAACGCTTGGTTAAACCAAACAAAAAAGCGCGCGGGCTGATGATGGCCTTCTTTTAGCAGTACCGCACACAACGCCGGTGATAGCGTCAATGCCACCAAGCCCGAGATCGCCACCGACACCGCCACGGTAATCGCAAATTGCTTGTACATGACACCGGTCATTCCGCCCATAAAGGCCACCGGCAAGAACACCGCACACAGGACCAGAACGATGGCCACCACAGGCCCAGACACTTCCTGCATCGCCAGAATTGCCGCTTCGCGTGGCGAGCAGCGCCGCTCTGTCATGATCCGCTCTACGTTTTCCAGCACCACGATCGCATCATCCACCACGATACCAATCGCCAGTACCATGCCAAACAGCGTCAATAGGTTGATGGAAAAACCCAGCATCAACATCCCAGCAAAGGTACCAATCAACGATACCGGCACCGCAATGCAGGGGATCAAGGTCGCGCGGAAGTTTTGCAAGAACAGGTACACCACCACAAACACCAGAACGATAGCCTCGAACAGCGTTTTGACCACTTCTTCAATTGAGATTTTCACAAACTCGGTAGTGTCATACGGGATCTGGTATTCCAAATCTTGTGGGAAACGGGTTTTCAGCCGCTCCATGGTGTCGCGCACTGCATCGGCCACCATGACCGCATTGGCTCCCGGTTGCAAATACGTGAAGATCCCCACCGCCGGTTGGCTATTGATCCGCGCAGTCACGTCATAATCTTTACCGCCCAGCTCTACGCGCGCGACATCTTTAACCCGCACTTTAGAGCCATCTGGCCGCGACAAAATAATGATGTTCTCGAATTCCTTCACACCCTCCAGACGCCCTTTGGTCTGCACCGTATAGGTAAAATCAATTGGGGCACTGGTTGGTTGCGCACCAATCTTGCCCGCTGCAAACTGGGTATTCTGTTCACGAATGGCCGCAATCACATCCGCCGGCGTCAATTGCAGCTGTGCCAACCGATCGGGGCGCAACCAGATCCGCATGGCATAGTCGGTACCGCCAAACAGCGTAATATCACCGATACCAGGAATCCGCTTAAGCTCATCAATAATATTCAGCAAGGCATAGTTGGAAAGATAGGTGGTGTCATAGCTGCCATTGGGTGATTGCAGCGTTAATACCTGCATGATGGAGGTGGATTTTTTCCGTACCGTGATCCCCTGTTTTTTCACCTCTTCCGGCATTTGCGCCATCGCAGCCGACACACGGTTATTCACGTTGATCGTGGCTTGGTCGGGATCAGTGCCAATCTCAAAGTAAATATTCAGGTTCATCTGACCATTAGACGCCGAGCCGGATTGCATGTAAATCATCCGCTCAACCCCATTGATCTGCTGCTCCAACGGTGCCGCCACAGTTTGGGAAATCACTTCCGGCGTCGCGCCAGGGTAATAGGTCGTTACCGATACCACCGGCGGGGTAATTTGCGGATATTGCTCTACCGGCAATGCCCGCATCGCGGCCAAACCACCCAGCACGATAATGATAGAAATCACGCTGGCAAAAATAGGTCGCTCGATAAAAAACTTCGAAAACATACGAACTCCTTATTTTGCCGCGCTCGCACTGACAACCTTCTGACTAATCGCGCTCATCTCTTGTGCCGATACCGGCTGGATCACCACACCAGGGCGAGCTTTCATCAAACCCTCAACGATGTAACGCTCTCCTGCTTGCAAGCCACTTTCAACTAACACCCCACTTTCCACCACCGCGCCTAATTTCACCGGTCGTGGCACCACCTTATTCTCCGCATCCACTACCATCAGCATCCGATCGGCCTGTGACTGTACAATCGCCTTCGCTGGCACCACTATCGCGTCTTTGCGCGTACCCAAATCAATGGTTAGACGAACAAATTGCCCCGGCAACAATACCCCACGCTCATTATCAAAAATTGCCCGTGCCCGGATCGTGCCGGTTTTGCCATCTACGCGATTATCCGAAAAATTCAACTTGCCTACTTCCGAATATAATGAGCCATCAGCCAAACGAATGCGGGTCGTCCAATCTGCCGCACTACGTGCTTGTATCGCACCGCTTTTAATACCACGTTCAAAATTAAGTCGATCTTGTTCAGAATAAGAAAAATTCACGTACAAGGGGTCATATTGTGTAATGGTCGTCAGTAAGCTGTTATCACCTAAAGTTGAAATTAAACTGCCTTCAGACTGAGTGCTTTTACTGGCCATGCCATCAATTGGCGCGGTCACACGGGTATAACTAAGATTTAATTCCGCCTCTTTGACTTTTGCTTGCGCCGCTTGATGGCTCGCGATTGCCGCCTCATAACTGGCGATCACATCATCATAATCTTTTCGGCTGACAACTTGTTTCTTATATAACGGAATCACCCGTGCACGATCGGCACGCGCTTTATTTAACCGTGCACTCTCTTGCGCTAATAAACTTTTAGCTTGCTCCAGTGCCACTTTATAAGGCTCAGGATCGATCTCAAATAGTAAGTCCCCCGCGACCACTGGTTGCCCTTCCACATAATGGCGCTTAAGCAAAATACCGCCAACCCGTGAACGCACCTCAATTTCCCGATAACCGGCCGTTTCTCCGACCATTTCAGTTGTTAAAGGCACATCCTTGGCCTGCACAGTTTCAACTACCACAGGCGCAACTGGTGCTACCTGTGCCGATGAAGCCGACTCATCACCACAACCAACCAAACTGCCGGCAAGGATGATCATTAATGCATGCTGTTTCCAGCGCACAGCCTTTACCACACGAAAAGTCATGTTACTACTCCGACTATCATTAAATAGCTACACCATAAAAACATAGCCACGACACTCTGATACGAGTGTTGGCTAAAGAATTAATCAAAATAAAAAGAGGCTTATATTACTAGGCTAGACAAATAACAAAGTTAAAATTAGCTTAGTTTTGTGATGCACACCTATTTTTACCACAAGGCAATTAACAATGAAAAGTCAAAGAGAGAGGTAGTCACTTTATTAGCAATAACAAATCGACTTGAATGCCAAGATTAAAAATATTATTATTCACATTCCAAATTAATCACCAATAACTAATTCATTATATGAATGCAAAAGCATTTAAAATAAAACCCAAAGTCAGAAACTAATGAATAGATTCAAAGGTGATTAATTCATTTAATAAAAACATCAAATACCAATCGCTAAATAAAGTATTTTAATTATCGCTGTTCATACCAAGTAATACACCCACCTTGCAAAAGGTCTCTGCTAAAAATAACGCGAGAAACACTCTAAAAAGGAATACAGAGATAAGAGATAAGAGATAAGAGATAAGAGATAAGAGATAAGAGATAAGAGATAAGAGATAAGAACAATACGGGGAAACCCCAAGCACCGCAAACAACAGCACAGCGTACCTAACGCTGCATAAATCACTCATCAGCATCATTTAGCCAACGGCAACACCACATAGCGCCTGATGCGCTGGTGTCTGCAGTTCTGACCATAGCTCTGCGCCCACGCCAGCCCACCGTTTAGCCGGCCCGAAAACAAGAGTAAAGAGAAGAGAATAGAATGAGAAAATGCTGAGAAGAAAAGGCAAACAAGGGATAACGCTGGAAAGGAAAAAGAGAGGATAAAACCGCAATGACATTAAAATCAAAAACCCCAAACGCAAAAAGCCCATCCGTTAGGATGGGCTCTTCACTTATTTGATGCCTGGCAGTTCCCTACTCTCGCATGG
>NZ_JRKB01000089.1:0-9742 GCF_000800945.1 Plesiomonas sp. ZOR0011 | reverse complement strand
AGATTCGAACTCTAGAACGCTTTCGCGTCGCCGGTTTTCAAGACCGGTGCCTTCAACCACTCGGCCACTCTTCCGTATTTGTGTGGCGTACTATAATCATCTCACTGAGGCTTGTAAAGCACCGCGCGATTCAATTGCTTTATTTTCAGTCAATTAATGGCTTTTTTTATTTGTTTGGCGAGTTATTGGCCAATTTCATTAGCTATGCTTGATATAGCACCAATCCACGGAACAAGTCACTAATATAAAAAAACCGGTGCGATTCACCGCACCGGTTTTTATGCTGACAAACATCTCAACGCATCAAAGCATATAGAGACGAATGAAATTAGAAGCCGCTCGGCACACCGCTCATATCCGGTAACTTGTGCGCGATCCCCTTGTGGCAATCGATACAAGTTTTACCCGCATCCATCGCTTGGGCATGCATTTTCGAGGCTACCGTTTTTTGTACCGACAAATCCATGCTATCGAAGTTGTGGCAATTTCGGCACTCTTGCGAGTTATTCGCCTTCATTCGCGCCCACTCGTTTTGCGCCATTTGCAGCCGGTGCGCCTCAAATTTTTGCGGTGTATCAATCAAACCCAGCGCTTTCGCATACAGCTCTTTACTGGCTTTGATTTTACGCACCATTTTAGGCACAAACTCATGTGGTACGTGACAATCAGGGCATGTAGCTCGCACACCACTGCGGTTAGAGTAATGGATGGTTTCCATGTACTCCTCATACACGTTGTCTTTCATTTCATGGCAGCTAATACAGAAACTTTCGGTATTCGCCATTTCCATGCCGGTGTTGAAGCCACCCCAGAATAAAACGCCAGCGATAAAACCGATAATCAGCAGCGTGCCGAGCGCCAAACGGCTTGGCCGACGCCACCACTGCCACAATCGACGTAGCAGTCCCGGCTTTTTGCCTTCCGGTGCTTGATGTTGTTGAGTCATAACGGCTCCTTAACTTACTGACCGAATCCGCTGGATGGCTTGAACGAGTTATCGATAATTGGCGCAGCATCGGTTTGCGGTACATGGCACTGCAAACAGAAGTAACGGTTTGGTGCTACCTGCCCCAACATTTTGCCGCTGGCATCAATAAAGTGTGTTGGGCTCACGCGCATTGCACCTGTGGTGCGGTAGTTCTCAACCCCGTGGCACTGCAAGCAGCGGTTGGTGTTTTTTGAGATCTGATAGCCGTCAATACTGTGCGGGATCAATGGCGGCTGATTCACATAATTTAACGCCATACGCTCTTGTTGCTTTGGCATGCGCACCTGACCTTCTGCCGTGCCGGACACTTCCGGTGACTGGGTCAGATCAACATTGGCCATACTCACATTCGCCATCAGGGAAGCCACTACGGCAACCAGACCGAGCAGCGCTCTCAGGGAGAACCGCGTTTTCAGGGGATGACTCTTCATTCTTTATCTCCCGAACGATGAAATCGTGTTTTAAATTCCAGTACGTGCTCCGCACATACATCCATGCAGCGTCCGCAGGTCATGCACGCATTGTCAGTCACCTGCGGCGTATGAGTTTTATCAAACAGCGGTCCACGTAAGACCTGTGGCTCTGGGCACACGTGTAGGCAATCCATACAGCGGGTACACTGCTCGCGCTTCACCGCACTTACGCGGATCAACGCCGGTTTTCCCACGACGCCATACAGCGCCCCCAGTGGACACAAATGCCCGCACCAGCCGTGCTCGGTCACCAACAGATCGAAAACGAAAATCGCCAAGATCAGCCACAAGCCGCTAAATGCACCAAACAGCAGACTGCGCCCCAGTAAAGCGACCGGATTAAGCCATTCCCACAGCAAGGTGCCGCTAACGGCGCTACCGATCAAAATCATCAGCAGTAGCCCATAGCGCAGATTGCGTGACAGCACGGTTGATTGACGCAGATTCAAGCGTCGACGCAGCCAAGCGGCCAAATCCGTCACCGGATTCAGCGGACAGACCCACGCACAAAAGCCACGGCGCACCAACAGGCCATACAGCAGCAGTACCACGCCCGCCCCTAACCATGTGGTCAGCAGTGGCCAATGGCCCGCAGCCAGACTTTCCAGCAGCACCAGCGGATCGGTCATCGGTACGGTATCGAGCAGCAAACTGCCACTGTAGTTACCGCGCAGCAGCCAAATCCCCCACCACGGGCCGCTCAAAAACATCAGCAGCACCGTCAGCTGACAGGCGCGACGCAGCAACAACCAACGATGGGCATGCAACCAACCATGACGTTGCCGCGCATCGTGACCGGCTTTCGCAACGGGATTGGCCATCACTCACCTCCTTGCGGTGTGCGTACCGGCAATTGTGGCTGTGAAGGGATCAGCGCGTGACCGGCTTTCTCCTTCTCTTTCCACCCCAACCGGTAATGATGGCCTAGCTCACCACGCGCCAGCGATAACGGCAGCACCTTGATGGCCGACTCTTCCAGTACGCACGCCTGTTCGCACTTGCCACAACCGGTGCAGTAATCACTGTTCACGGTCGGCAAGAACTTGGCGTGCTTACCGGTGCGCGTGTTCTGATGCAGCTCCAGCGTGATAGCCTTATCAATCGCCGGACACACCCGATAGCACACATCACAGCGCAAGCCCTGCCAGTTCAGGCAGTTCTCATGATCCAGCAACACCGCCAACCCCATACGGGCATCGTCGATATTGGTCAGATCAGGATCCAACGCTCCGCTTGGGCATGCCGCCACACAAGGAATGTCATCACACATCTCGCACGGCGTTTTCCGCGCGATGAAGTATGGCGTTCCCGCCGATGATGGCGACAACAACGTTGCCAGATGCAGCGTGTCGTACGGGCAAGCCTGCACGCACTGCCCACAACGGATACAGGCCGCCTCAAAGCGCCCCTCCGGCAACGCGCCAGGCGGACGCAGCGCCAGCCCATCTTTTGCCTGAGATTGCTTTTGTTGCAGCCCCAGCAGCAAGGCCAATCCGGCCAAGCCACCTGCGCTGCGCACCGCGTCGCGTAAAAATCGACGCCGTGCTGGTCCTTTATCCCGTGGTTCTGACATCCGGTACTTCCTTCCGTCTTACTCTGTTACGTGTGACGCTGTTTGATGCATATTTCTTGCGACGACTATTGCAAAGACAACGAGTTACGCTTTTTCGAGCTTAACTGCGCACTTTTTAAAGTCGGTTTCTTTCGACAGCGGGTCGGTCGCATCCAGCGTCAGGTTATTCACCAGCTGGGCCGCATCAAAGAACGGCATATACACCAAGCCCTGCGGCACGCGGTTACGGCCACGGGTTTCCACAATCGAAATCACTTCACCGCGACGCGAGAT
Source organism: Plesiomonas sp. ZOR0011 (assembly GCF_000800945.1). NCBI lineage: Bacteria > Pseudomonadati > Pseudomonadota > Gammaproteobacteria > Enterobacterales > Enterobacteriaceae > Plesiomonas > Plesiomonas sp. ZOR0011. Next base: position 6,435 of record NZ_JRKB01000089.1, on the reverse strand, counting down.
CACTTTCACCTTGTCGCCACGGCGTAGGCCGCGCGCTTTCGCATCCAATGGATGGATAAACGTCACCGCTTCAGGGAAGGCACGGTGCAGCTCTGGCACACGGCGGGTCATTGAACCGGTATGCCAATGCTCCAGCACTCGGCCGGTCGACAGCCACAGGTCATACTCTTCATCTGGGCTTTCTGCTGCCGGCTCATACGGCAACGCAAAAATCACCGCTTTACCGTCTTTATGACCGTAGAAACGCACCCCTTCACCGGCTTTAACAAACGGATCGAAGCCTTCGCGGTAACGCCACAAGGTTTCTTTCCCGTCGACCACCGGCCAGCGGATCCCACGCACTTGGTGATAAGTGTCAAACGGCGCTAAATCGTGACCATGGCCGCGACCAAAGAAGGCGTACTCTTCAAACAGCCCTTTTTGCACATAGAAACCAAACGCGCGCGCTTCATCGTTCAGGCGATCGTCTGGGATCTCGCTCAGCGGGTAGGCGTTGACCTTGCCGTTGGCATACAGCACGTCAAACAGGGTCTTGCCCTTAAGTTCTGGCTGTTTAGCTAACAAGTCGGCAGGCCAAACTTCATCCACCGTAAAGCGCTTGGAAAACTCCATCAGCTGCCACAGGTCAGATTTAGCCTCGCCCGGCGCCTTCACCTGCTGGTGCCAGAACTGCGTACGACGCTCAGCGTTACCGTAAGCCCCTTCCTTCTCCACCCACATCGCGGTTGGCAGGATCAGGTCGGCAGACAGCGCACTGACGGTTGGATACGGATCGGAAACCACGATAAAGTTGCGCGGATCACGCCAGCCCGGCATCCGATCAGCATTGATGTTCGGACCGGCCTGCATGTTGTTGTTACACATCACCCAGTAGGCATTCAGCTTGCCATCTTTCAGCGCGCGGTCTTGCGCCACGGCGTGCAGACCCACTTTTTCAGGGATGGTACCGGCCGGCACGTTCCACTGCTGTTCGGTGATCTGGCGGTGTTTTTCATTGGTCACCACCATGTCTGCTGGCAGACGGTGCGCAAAGGTGCCCACTTCACGTGCCGTACCACACGCGGATGGCTGGCCCGTTAAGGAGAATGGACCACAACCCGGCTTGGAGATCTTGCCGGTCAGCAGATGGATGTTGTAGCACAGGTTATTCGCCCACACGCCACGAGTGTGCTGGTTAAAGCCCATGGTCCAGTAGGAGACGACCTTGATGTTCGGGTCAGCATACAGCTTCGCCAGCTCGATCAGCTGATCTTGCGGTACGCCGGTCATCTTGCTGGTTTTTTCTACCGTGTACTCAGACACGAAGGCTTTGAAATCGTCAAAGCTCATTGGCTCAGCTGCGCCGCTACCGGCGTTCTTAGCCGCTTTCTCTAACGGATGATCTGGGCGCAGGCCATAACCGATATCGGTCACCCCTTTACGGATATTCACGTGCTTATCCATAAACGCCTGATCAACGGCATTATTCTGGATAATGTAGTTGGCGATAAAGTTTAAGATCACCAGATCCGATTGCGGGGTGAAGATGATTGGGTTATCGGCCAACTCAAAGCTACGATGCTCAAAGGTCGACAGTACCGCCACTTTGACTTTGTCATTGCTCAGACGGCGGTTGGTGATGCGCGACCACAGGATCGGGTGCATCTCTGCCATGTTGGAGCCCCACAGCACGAACGCATCGGCTTGTTCGATGTCGTCATAGCAGCCCATCGGTTCATCCATACCGAAGGTACGCATGAAGCCCACCACCGCCGACGCCATACAGTGACGCGCGTTCGGGTCGATGTTGTTGCTACGAAAACCTGCTTTGAACAGCTTGGCTGCCGCGTAGCCTTCCCACACCGTCCACTGACCGGAGCCAAACATGCCAACAGCATCTGGGCCTTTTTCTTTGAGCGTGCCACGGAATTTATCCGCCATCACATCAAAGGCTTGATCCCACGTGACTGGGGTGAACTCACCCTCTTTGTCATACTGACCGTTTTTCATCCGCAGTAACGGCTGGGTTAAGCGGTCTTTACCGTACATGATCTTCGGCAAGAAATAGCCTTTGATGCAGTTAAGACCACGGTTAACCGGTGCATCAGGATCGCCTTGCGATGCCACGACACGGCCATTTTGCGTACCGACCAAAACACCGCAACCCGTACCGCAGAAACGGCATGGCGCTTTGTCCCATTTAATTTCGCCACCTTCGCCCGTAGCGGCATTCACCGCGACCGGCAGGGTGATCCCCGCAGCAGCTGCAGCGGCCGCGACGGCGTTGGCTTTCATGAAGTCCCGACGACTGAGTTTCATGGTGTTTCCTCACCTTGCTCATCCTGCTGGTGATAAACCAGCGACACCGCCAGCACGCCTGCAACGTTACGTACTGACTCAATTCTATCCAGTAAAGCAGCGGAATCGCTGCCTTGAACGACCACCACCAACTTGCCTTGATCCGGCTCGGTCGCGGCCACTTCGGTATCGGCAAAGGCGGATAAAGCCTCCGCCACCGACGGCACGGCTTCCGGTCGGGCCTGTACTACCAGCCCGCACACGTGCCACGTTGCGTTATTCATTATTGTTCCTTACATCGTGCGTCATGCGGACCGCCTGTACTGGGCAAATGCTGACGCACGCCCCACAGCCAGTACAAACCGCCGTATCCAGCGCGAGCTTAGCCACTCCGCCGGCTTGTGGAATAAAACGGATCGCCCGCACCTCACACACATCCTGACAACTGCGACATTCGGTACCGCACGCAGACAGGCAATTCGGCCCAATCTCTGCTTTTATTGACCAAGGCGCTTGTTGCGCAGCTTGAAACAACGGTAAGGTGCAGCTATCCGCACAGCGGCGACAGAATGTGCATTCAGCACGGGAAAAATCAGCAATGGGAAAACCGCCTTCGCCGGTGGTGAGTACGCCAGTTTCACACTGACGGATACATTCGGCGCAACGCGTACACTGATCGGTAAATAGCGGATCCGGTATCGCCCAAGGGGGACGTTGCTCTGTTTGACCGAGCCGGGCACTTTTCCAGCGGCCACGTAATAAATGACGCCGCGATAAACTGGTCATCGCATGCTCCTATGACACAGCGCATTCATGAGGGAAATATAGCCACCAAATTCCGGTTAACACTGTATTACTATTGTTCACCGTTTATCACGGTTCTGCGACCAAGTGTTGCTGATGTGCTGAGTATGCAAAATCGACGTTAAATGGTAATACCCCGAAAGAGGTGACTAGTGGGTAACCTTGCGCAAGATCAATTCTTGGCACGGATTTTACGTGACCTAGATCTCTGAATCACAACAGAAAATTGGGGCGAAGCACGCCGCTTTTGTCTGACATATTGGCGAGGCGAAGTGGGCTAAAATGCACGTTCAACCGCGTGTTGAAACACGGCACGTTGAAAGAGTGCGCTTTGAAAGATGGAATAAAAACTGAACACGATAAATAAACAGACACGTAAAGAGACCAGTGAAGATCAGGTGTTAGTTAAACGCTCTGTCACCCGAACGTTAGCTCGTCCGCTCACTGCGATTATTTTGCTGGCAATTTTATCCACCAGCATTGCGCTGCTGACCATCGCCGGCAATATCAGTAATGCTGAAGCCGTCAACGTGGCCGGCTCATTGCGCATGCAAAGTTACCGGCTAGCCTACGACCTGACCAGCCAGCCGCAGGATATTGATGCGCACTTGTCTGAATACCGGCGCTCGCTGCTAGCCCCTTCCCTGCGTAAGCTCACGCGCTTTTATGTGCCGGAGCGCGTACGTGAAGAGTATGTGCAGCTACTACTAACCTGGCGCACCCTCGAACAACAACTGCAACACGGCCACAGCGAAGCCTTCTTGCAAGGTCTGGCCGCCTATGTCAGCCGAATCGACCACTTTGTGTTGGCCTTACAACACTATTCCGAACAAAACATGACCCAAGTGGGGATCGTGATGCTCAGCGGTCTGCTGGCCATCATGGGGCTGGTGTTGTTTGCCCTGCGCACCACGCGGCGTGAAGTCGTGGCGCCGCTCAATAAACTGCTGAGCGCCAGCCGCCAAATCCAAAACGGCCAATTTTCACCGCTGGCGCTCGATAGCGACCTGCCCAACGAGCTAGGCGTGCTGTCCACCACCTTTAGCCGTATGGCCGGCGATCTGGAAAAACTGTATCGCTCGCTGGAAGATAAGGTACAAGAAAAAACCCTCAGCCTGACTCAAGCCAACCGCACCTTAAGCGTGCTGTTTGACGCCTCACAGGCCCTAACCGTCAGCCAAATTACCCGACCGGGGTTGGAAAAGGTGCTGGATATTGTGCGTCGCAGTGAGCAGCTGGATTTCCTGCAACTGGACGTAACCGATCGCGGACAAGGTTTATGGAGTCTGCATAGCGGACAAGAACCCGCGCTCGACAAAGCGGATGCACAGCCAGTCTGCGAGCAGATTCTGAGTTTAGATGGTCAACCGCTTGGGATCTTGCGCTGGCCAGCTCACCAGCAACCTCAGCCGCAACTGATGCAAAACGTGGCCAACATGCTCAGTCGCGCCATTTACTTAAACCGCATGCAAAAACAGCAGATGCAACTGCTGCTGATGGAAGAGCGCTCCACCATCGCCCGTGAGCTGCATGACTCGCTGGCGCAAGCCTTGTCTTTTTTGCGCATCCAGATCACCTTACTGCGTCGCAGTACCGATCCGGATAATCCAAAAGCGCAGGCGATTATTCGCGATTTTGAACAAGCGCTCAATGACGCCTACCGGCAACTGCGCGAATTGCTGACCACCTTCCGCTTAACCATCGAAGAAGCGGATTTGCAAGCCGCACTACAGCAACTGTTAGCCCCACTGCGCGAACAAAGTCAGGCACAAATTGCGTTACACTGTGCGTTATCCTCACAATCGTTGAATGCCCAACAGCAAGTACATGTACTGCAGATTGTGCGCGAAGCGGTACTGAATGCGATTAAACATGCGAATGCACAGCACATTACCGTATGCTGTGACTGCGACAAAGATGAGCAGAATGTCATCCGGATTACCGATGATGGCGTCGGGATCGCGACCCTTGAAGAGCCTGAAGGCCACTACGGCCTGACCATCATGGCTGAGCGCGCAGCGCGCTTGGGGGGAAAACTGGCGATTTGTGCGACCGAACAAGGCGGCACCGAAGTGCGACTCAGCTTTGATCCTGTCACCGCCAATAACGTACCACCGAGCTAATTTACTGTAGTATATAAAAATTCTTGGGCAGACATCGGAGCCCAGTCGGAGCAAAAACAGATAACTATTCTCTTAAGCACCACGCGCTTAAGAAACATGCTCTGAAGATCCATCCCAGAATAACAAATGGGGTTTAGCTATTTCGACTCAGACAACGTTGGTTTACTGCCGATAAACCGACACGCAAAAATTAGGACAGAATTGATGGATACCAACCACACCACACCGAACACCACCGCCACGTACAGCGTGATGATTGTGGATGATCACCCGTTGATGCGCCGTGGTCTGCGTCAGTTACTGGAGCTAGAGCCGACGTTTGATATCGTTGCCGAAGCCAGCAGCGGCAGTGAAGCCATTGCGCTGGCTGGCCGTACCCAACCAGATATCATCCTGCTGGATTTGAACATGAAGGGGTTATCGGGGTTAGATACCCTGCGTGCGCTACGTAATGAAGGCATTGATGCGCGCATTATTATCCTGACCGTTTCTGATGCGCGTAGCGATGTGTATGCGCTGGTCGATGCAGGTGCTGATGGATACCTGCTGAAAGACAGCGAGCCGGAATTGCTGCTCAGCCAAATTTGTGAGGCGGCACAAGGGCAACCGGTATTCAGCGAAACCGTATCGGGCTATTTGAGCTCACGTACCCAAATTACCGATCCGCTGGCGGAATTAACACAACGTGAAATGGACATCCTGCAAGGGGTTGCTCGTGGCATGTCTAACAAGCAAATTGCCGCTGAACAATTCATTTCGGAAGAAACTGTGAAAGTGCACGTGCGTAACCTGCTGCGTAAACTGAACGTTCGTTCACGGGTTGCCGCCACCGTGCTGTATCTGGAATATAAAAATCAGTGGTCGTCTTAAGTGCATGACATTCATGCGCGGATAAGCTCTGACTAACGTCTCTCGCACTGCCGGTCCCTGCCGGCAGTGTGGCCATATCGATACATTGTCATATCGCTACATATAAAGGTAGCGCAACGCCACACAGTCTCACTCAGCATTTCGATCTCGCGCCTCATTTCACGCCAAACCGCACTCCAATTCCAACGAATCCTGCACCACAGCTAGCGACATGAGCGCATCGGCATAACAACATCAACGCGTATGCATATTTGCACAAGCTAGAAAGCAAAAAACCCCGTTGCTTTTCAGCAACGGGGCTTCGAAATTTGGCGGAAGAGTAGAGATTCGAACTCTAGAACGCTTTCGCGTCGCCGGTTTT
>NZ_JRKB01000009.1:0-86953 GCF_000800945.1 Plesiomonas sp. ZOR0011 | reverse complement strand
CTTCTGTCTTCTGTCTTCTGTCTTCTGTCTTCTGTCTTCTGTCTTCTGTCTTCTGTCTTCTGTCTTCTGTCTTCTGGCGCTTTATTGGCTTTCCCGTAAATTTTTTGCGCTGAACCTTTTCAATTTCTGTTGTCTCAATCAATATAGACAAGCCCGCAGGGTGAGTATTGAGGTGTGCAGGAGATGATGAAACGAATTCTGGCTGCGGTGACGTTGGCGTTGTCCGCATCATGCAGCTACGCGGCAGAAGAGCCGATCACCGTACAGGGAATGTATGTGTGGGGGGAAGGGGTGGAAACTTTCCAGCCATGCAATGACCCGAGCGTGTTTTGGTTAAACGGGGATGAGGCCAGTTTGCAGCCATTGCGTCAGTTGGCGGCGGAGGTGATGAAGAAAAAGCATCAGCCTTACCAGCCCATTTATGTGGTGTTGCAAGTGACGGAAGATGTGCCGCAGGGCGAGTTTGCTGAGGATTATGACGGTGTATACCGCCTGTCTAAGGTGGAATCTTTCAGCGCCCAAATTCCGAAAGGCTGTGAGCGGCAGCAAGTGTATTAAACATCACGTGAGGTGATAAAAAAGGCTTTGTGACCAAAGCGAGGTATGTGCGCTCTGTGGTCCAAAGCCTTTTTTGTTGCCTGGGGTGTTCTTGCCTAGCGTTTTAGCTTGTGTACTGAAGCGCTAGGCAAGGTGTGGATGCTGATAATCAGTGTTGCAGCCACAGGTTATAGCTGTAGAACTCGTTATCGCGGATATAGCCTTCTTTTTCATACAGGCTTTGGGCGCGGGTGTTGTCATGCGCGGTTTGCAGCATGATATAACCGGCGTCAGTTTCTTCACCCAGCGCTTTGCAGCGAGCCAGTAAGGCTTCGCCAACCCCTTGACGACGTGCGGATGGGGTCACGAACAGGTCGTATAGCCACCACACTGGTTTCATCTGCAGTGAGCAAAATGCAGGATACAGTTGGGCAAAGCCGACCGCTTCGCCAGCATCATTGACGGCATAAAAGATCACGGATTGATTAAATTGCAGACGGGCTTGCATGAATGCCAGAGCTTGTTCAGGCATTGGGTCGACTTGATAGAATTCACGATATTGTACATATAATGGCGCTACTTTCGCGGCGTCTTGTACGGCTGCCTGATAAATTTTCATGTTGCTGTGCTCCGTGGTAAAGCGTGTGGTAAAGCCCGTTGTTAAGCTCATTGTGAAGCTTACAGTGAAGTGGGCTAGCCCCAAAAAGGTTGCCAATCAATCTGTGAAACCCACCAATCCCAGCCGCGCTGCCATGCTTGCTGATACTCTTGTGCGCCAGGCAAGGAGTTACATCCTTGCGGATAGGCAAGACCACGCGCGCCCCAGCGGAACAGTTCATCATTGCGGCAGATGCCGGTGAGTGCTTGATTAAACCCTTTTTGGTATTCAGTGAAACTGATTGGAGCGGTGTGTCTTTGGCACAGCGTTTCAAGATCTTGCGCGGTACGTGCAGCCCGACCGGATAGGGCATCGCGTTGTCCGATGAGCTCGGCATTGCCCGCTCGGCATTGTTCGGCCATATAGCGGTTGGTACAACCCGTCAGCGTAAGAATCAGTAAGCCAAGCCAGACCAGATGTCGCATACTTTGCTCCTCAATATGCTGTGGCAACATAGCAAAAAAAACCGGTCAGGAGACCGGCTTTTAACATTATGTAACGCTAAACCACACTCGGTTATAAAAAGGTCTCTACTAGTAAGAAGCCTACTGTACAGGCGGTAATTACGCCAATCAGTCCCGGAATAATAAAGCTGTGATTGATAATGAATTTCCCGATGCGGGTGGTACCGGAGCGGTCAAAGCCGATGCAAGCCAGATCACTTGGGTAGGTTGGCAGCACGAAGTAACCGTAACAGGCCGGGAAGAAGGCCACGATCATTTTCGGGTCCACACCCAGCGCCAGACCCATAGGGGCGATGGCGGTCAGCGCAGCGGCTTGGCTGTTTACCAGTTTGGATACGAGGAACAGCACCAGTGCGTAGGTCCACGGGTGGGCGACTACGACATCAGCCAGCACGTCTTTCAATTGCACCATGTGCGCTTGGAAGAAGGTGTCACTCATCCAAGCAACCCCGAACACAGAGAAAATCGCGACCATACCGGCTTTGAAGACTGCGCCGTTGGCAATTTCACCCGGTTTGACTTTACACACCATCAGCATGATGGCACCGGCAATCAGCATCATCATCTGGATCGCCAAGTTCATTGACAGCATCTTGGTTTTGCCGTTTTCCAGCACAAACTCAGGACGCAGGCCATCAAACGCACCCAGTAACACCACCACGGCAATGGCGGCGAAGAAAATACCGGTCGCCCAGTAAGCTTCTTTCGGGAATGTTTGGTTCAGCAGAGTTTCGGTGCTGCCATAGATAAATTCACGCTGCTTGGGATCTTGCAGTTTGGCTTGGAATTCAGGGTCTTTATCCAGATCCTTACCGCGGCGCAGGCTCCACAGTGCGGCGACCATCACACCACACAAAGAGGCCGGTACGGAGATAGCCAGCAGGGTCAGCATGCCGATAGGCTCACCAATGCCTTGCTTGGCGGCCAGAATCGAGAGCAGAGAAACCACGGCTACTGACACAGGAGAGGCACAAATCGCCATCTGTGAGGCGACAGATGCTACCGCCATTGGACGCTCAGGACGGATATTCTTTTTCAGCGCGATGTCAGAGATGATAGGGAACATGGTGTACACCACGTGGCCGGTACCGCACAGGAAAGTCAGTGTCCAAGTGGTGAGCGGAGCCAAAATGGTGATGTATTGTGGATGACGGCGCAGCAGGCGCTCGGCGTATTGCATCAAGACGTTCAGGCCGCCGGCGGTTTGCAGTACGGAAGCACAGCCAATAACCGCCAAAATGGTCAGCATAACGCTCACTGGCGGCTCGCCCGGCATCAGGCCGAAGACGAAAGATAAAATAAACAGGCCAATACCACTGATTAAGCCCAGTCCCATACCGCCAAAGCGGGTACCAACTAATAAGCACAGCAGTACGACTATAAACTGCAAAGCAATCATAAAACCAATCCCTGTTGAGTAATTAACTAGAGTGAATTAATAGGTACACAAAAAGAAAATATCTGCACGGGGATATCATCGTCTATTTCATCGGACAAATCTGAGGAAATGATCACCGAACTAGAATGCGCATTAAATAATCTGCCGTTTTATTGATCTGAGTAAATAAAATCCCCATTCGTGACACCTATTGCGTCTTTTGTCAGGGAAATAGACATGCTTTACCGATGGTGAGTGAAATGACGATAAATAAGGTGTGCTGAGAATCGTTAATGATAGGGCGGAATAAATCGGGCTATTAGCTAATAGTAAGAAACTCATAGAAAGAGCCGATAATAAAAGAGAGTCTAAACGTTATCGTGAATACTTGTCGTAATATGGCTGTTATTACATTGCTAATAAAGCGTAGATAATAAGAGTGGAATAATTGTTGGTGCGCGCAAATAATAGTCAATGTGTTATGTTTTCTTGCTATTGCCATCGTATCCTTTCGTTAAAATGACAACAGCCGCAATGGCGGCTGTTGTGGGGGCAATTTTTTTATCTGTAATGTTACTGATAGAGCGGATTAGCTGTTTTGCTCGGCCACAATCGCTTTGTCGCAGCGACGGATCTTCAAGAAGAACAGCACCGTTACCGCCACGGTCGCGCCCAGACCAATCACGGTCGAGATATCCATCGGCAGGTTAAATCCGATCTTGGCATTGGCCAGATAGGTAAAACATACGGCGGTCATGAACATGGCCGGAACCGTGGCGACCCAGTGGAATTTACCGTGACGCAGCAAGTAAGCGGCGGCGGTCCACAGCATCATCATTGCGGTAGTCTGGTTTGCCCAACCGAAGTAACGCCAAATCACATCGAAATCGGTTTTGGTGATCATGTAACCCAGCACGAACATCGGCAGAGCAATCAGCATCCGCTTACTGATGGCTTTTTGTGGCATCTTCAGGAAGTCAGCAATGATCAGACGTGCAGAGCGGAATGCGGTATCACCGGAGGTAATCGGCAGGATCACCACACCCAGCACAGCCAGTGCACCACCAACCATCCCGAGCAGCGAGGTAGACACTTCGTGTACCACTTTTGCCGGGCCACCGCTGGCCAGCGTGGCATTTAAGGCGTCGCTGCTTTCGTAGAAGCTCAGACCCAGCGTACACCAGATCAGGGCAATCACACCCTCACCGATCATCGCACCGTAGAAAATAAAGCGGCCATGCTTTTCATTTTGCATGCAGCGCGCCATCAGTGGTGATTGGGTAGCGTGGAAGCCGGATACAGCGCCACAGGCGATAGTGATGAACAGCAGCGGCCACAATGGCAGCTCGGTTGGATGCATGTTGGTGAACACGTCCATTCCCGCACTGTAGAACGGCTTGTCGCTGATCATCAAACCAATCAGCAGACCGGCCGACATAAACAGCAGCAGGGCGCCGAAAATAGGGTACAGGCGGCCAATGATCTTATCCACCGGCACGACCGTGGCCAGAATGTAGTAGCCAAAAATGATGGCAATCCACATTGGCACGCTCCAACTGGTCAAATCCCCAAGCAGGCTGGCAGGGCTCAGTACAAACACCACGCCGACCAGCAGCAGCAGGATGATGGAAAACGCATTCATGAAGTGCTTGGCAACAGTACCCAGATGATTACCCACCACCGTTGGTACCGATGCGCCGTTGGCGCGTACGCTCAGCATCCCAGAGAAGTAATCATGCACCGCTCCGGCGAAGATGCAGCCAAACACAATCCACAACATGGCGACTGGACCATACAGCGCGCCTAGAATCGGGCCAAAGATAGGGCCGACGCCGGCAATATTCAGCAGCTGAACCAACCACACTTTGGCATTGGACATAGGGACATAATCGACACCATCTTGCATCGCCAGTGCAGGCGTTTGACGCTCTGGACGAGGATTAAAGATCTTCTCGATTATGGCACCGTAAATAAAATAACCGGCAATCAAAATGCCGACGCACAACAGAAACCAAATCATACCTGACTCACTCTTTTTGTTATGGTGAATGTACTGAAGGGGAATGTACAAAGAGGTAGCTATACTCTACGCAATATCGAGTTGAATAGGTCGGCTTTTACGCTGAGAGGTTATATTGGCGATTAAGCGGTAATTATATTCGTTAAGTGGTTTTGGCGTGGGATAAGAGGTGGGCGATTGTGAAATAGTGTTTTAAACATCAAGGTGAGCGAATAAATATAATTATGAGATGGTTCACATTTTTATATTGTTTGCATTTGATGTTGAGATTGAACCTAATATCAGAAAAAACGTAGCGGCATTAAAATAACATGCCGCGAATGTGAGTTTTATCACAGAGAAACAGTTACGGAATATTCAGATAATCTTTCACTGCGCGTAAATAACGGCGACTGACAGGCACTTTATGTCCACTACGGGTCACAATATCGACCTGCGCCGCATCGGTAAATTGCAGCTCGCAGATTTGCTCAGGATTGACCAGATATTGGCGATGGCAGCGCAGCAGTGGGGTTTTTTCTTCCAATACCTTGAGTGACAGTGGGGTATAGCCGCTTTGTTGATGCGCCACCACTTGCACTCCGCTCAGATCGGTATGTGCGAACTCCACCTCTTCCAGATGTAAAAAGAAGATGCGCTGGTGGCCCTGACAGGGAATTTGGCGCAGAGGCGGTGTGGGCTCAGGTAAGACGAGCGGCTGCGGCGCGCTGGCCTGATACAGGCGCTGCAAGGTTTTTTGTAGCCTCGCCGGATCAATCGGCTTGAGCAAGTAATCGAAGGCTTGCTCTTCAAAGGCCTGCAAGGCGTAGTCATCGAAGGCGGTGACAAACACGATGTGCGGCATGCGGTTTTTATCCAGCATGCTGACCATTTCCAGCCCGCTGATCCGCGGCATCTGGATATCCAGAAACACAATATCGGGCTGATGTTGGTTGATGGCGCTCATCGCCTCGACCGCATTGGCGCATTCGGCCACAATGTGCAGTTGAGCTTGTTCTGCCAGCAGCTCGCGCAATTCGGCGCGCGCGAGTGGCTCGTCGTCGACAATCATTACGCTGAGCATACGCATTCCTCGGTTTCTTCGGCGCGGGGTAAATGTAAAGTGACGCAGGTGCGACGCTCCGGCTCGCAGTCGGTGCTGACGCCGTAAGCCTCGCCATAGCGCGCTTTAATGCGCTTATCCACCAAGCTCATGCCGAGGCCATCACTGCGCTTATCGGCGCAAAACAGCCCTGCATTGTCCTCTACCGTCAAAAACAGGCTATGCTCCGTTTGGCGCGCGCTGATCCGAATATGTCCGGTTTCCAGTGAGTGTGCGGTACCGTGCTTGATGGCATTTTCCACAATCGGCTGCAGGATAAACGCCGGAACGCGGCAGTGATGCAACGCGCTCGGAATATCCATTTCTACCTGCAGGCGATCGGCAAAACGTGCCAGCTCAATTTGCAGGTAGGCCGTGACATGCTCGATTTCGTCATGCAGGCTGACATCGCCACTGACACGTTTGAGATTTTTACGGAAAAACGTCGACAGATATTGTACCAAGTCCCGCGCCTGCTGCGGGTTGCGCCGGATCACGGCGGCAATCGTGTTCAGCGCATTAAACAGAAAATGCGGGTTCACTTGTGCATGCAGCAACTTGATTTCGGTTTGTGCCAGCATCTGTTTTTGCTGCTGCAACCGTCCCGCCAGTAACTGATTCGACAATAGACGCGCGATCCCTTCCCCCAATGTGCGGTTGATGGAGGAGAACAGCTTTCGTTTCGGCTCATACAGCTTGATGGTGCCGATCACCTGTTCATCTTCACCGCGTAGCGGGATCACCAACGATGAGCCTAAGCGGCAGTCGGCGGCAATCGAGCAGCGATACGGATGCTCGTTACCGTCAGCGTACACCACCACATTGTCGGCAATCGCCTGCATGGTGTGTGGTGAGGTGATCGGGGTGCCTGGGCGATGATGATCGTCGCCAATGCCGATAAAGCCGAGCAGGACTTCGCGGTCGGTAATCGCCACCGCGCCCACATCAATTTCTTCGTAAATGGTCTGGGCAATTTGTTGGCTGGTATGTTGGTTAAGCCCTTGCAGCAGCACGCCCACGGTACGTTCAGCAATGCGTAGCGCCTTGGCAGAAAAGGCGATGGAGTATTTTTCAAACATGGCTTTGCGATCGAGGATGATGCGCATAAACATGGCCGCGCCGGTGGAGTTGGCAATCACCATCGGCAGTGCGATGTGTTGCACCAAGCGTTCGGCATCAGCATAGGGTTTGGCCACTAGCAAAATCACCGCCATCTGCACAATTTCGGCCAGCAAGGTGATGGCGAAGACCACTAGGGTGTTAAACAGCAAATCGCCGTGGCCACGGCGCACCAGATAGCGATGTGCCAGTCCGCCCAGTAATCCTTCTAAAGTGGTGGAGATGGCGCAGGCCAGATCGGTAAAACCGCCCAAGCTGTAGCGATGTAAACCGCCCGTCAGGCCAACGGCTAATCCCACCACCGGCCCGCCAAGCAAGCCGCCGAGTACCGCGCCGATAGCGCGGGTATTGGCAATCGCATCTTGAATTTGCAAACCAAAATAGGTGCCCAGAATACAAAAGCCGGAAAACATCACATAACAGATGATCTTGTGTGGCAGGCGGACAGAAACCTGCATCAGTGGCGTGAACAGCGGGGTGCGACTTAATAGGTAAGCGATCACCAGATAAACGCACATCTGCTGCAACAGCAATGAGACCAACTCGATATGATTAATTTCCATGCCCAATCCCGCCGATTATCCGGTCGTCTATTCTACCGGATTATTTACTTTACAGCGGGTAATGTTTTCTTTACGAAAATGGCTTGAAAAGTTTACGCCAGTTGATATTGTGAGCTGACGCAGGATTGAACAACCTCCTGCTGCTCTGTTGCAAACACCCACAGGTTGTCACTGAGAACCACTGAACCACATGGTCAGAGCGTAGTGACCGTGACCCCAAAAACGTTAAACCAAAGGATGAAGCCGTCATGCACAAAGATGCGTTAAATAATGTTCACATCAGCGCCGAACAGGTGATGGTGACCCCCGATGAACTGAAGGCGAAATTGCCAATCAGTGAACGTGCGTTGAATCAGATTGCGGCCTCGCGTCGTACCATTGCCGATATTATTCACCGCCGCGATCCGCGCTTACTGGTGGTGTGCGGCCCATGCTCGATTCACGACCCTGAAGCGGCTATCGATTATGCTCGTCGTCTGAAAGCGCTTTCCAACCAGCTGAGTGACCAGTTGTATATTGTCATGCGTGTCTATTTTGAAAAGCCGCGCACCACAGTTGGTTGGAAAGGGCTTATTAACGACCCGTATATGGACGGCTCTTTTGATGTGGAAGCCGGTCTGCATATCGCTCGCTCCCTGCTGATCAATTTGGCGGAGATGGAGATCCCGCTGGCGACCGAAGCGCTCGATCCGATCAGTCCGCAATACATCGGCGATCTGTTTAGCTGGTCGGCGATCGGCGCGCGCACCACTGAATCGCAAACGCACCGCGAGATGGCCTCGGGCTTATCCATGCCGGTGGGGTTTAAAAACGGCACCGATGGCAGCCTAAGCACCGCGATTAATGCCATGAAAGCGGCCGCCATGTCGCATCGTTTCATGGGCATTAATCAGGCCGGTCAGGTGGCGCTGTTGCAAACCCAAGGCAACCCTGATGGTCATGTGATCTTGCGCGGCGGCCACCGCCCGAACTATTCGGCGGCTGATGTGGCGGAATGTCAGGCTCAAATGGCAAAGGCAGGACTGACCGGTGCGCTGATGGTAGACTGTAGCCACGGCAATTCCGAAAAAGATTTCCGTCGTCAAGGTCAGGTATTGGATGCGGTGGTCAGCCAAATTCAGGCCGGTAACCGCTCCATTATCGGGGTGATGCTGGAAAGTAACCTGCATGAGGGAAACCAGTCGGCAGAGCAGCCGCGTGAGCAGATGCGCTATG
Organism: Plesiomonas sp. ZOR0011; assembly: GCF_000800945.1. Lineage (NCBI taxonomy): Bacteria > Pseudomonadati > Pseudomonadota > Gammaproteobacteria > Enterobacterales > Enterobacteriaceae > Plesiomonas > Plesiomonas sp. ZOR0011. The sequence continues at coordinate 77,918 of NZ_JRKB01000009.1, read as the reverse complement.
GCGTGTCGGTTACCGATGCCTGCATCAACTGGGAGGAAACGGAACAAGTATTGTGCCGGATTCACAAAGAGTTAGCGCCGCACCTGAATGCGCGTCAGGCGGCGGCATAAAGCCCAACAAGAGGAAACACCATGGTGGCAGAACTGGCACAACTGCGCGATCAAATCGATGCTGTAGATCAGGAGATGCTGGGCTTGTTAGCCCGGCGTCTGGAGCTGGTAAAACAGGTGGGCGAAGTGAAAAGTCGCTGCGGCCTGCCAATTTATGTTCCGGAGCGCGAAGCCAGCATGCTGACTGCGCGGCGTGCGGAAGCGCAGCGTCTGGGCGTGCCGCCGGATCTGATTGAAGATATTCTGCGCCGCGTGATGCGCGAGTCTTACTCCAGTGAAAATGACAGCGGTTTTAAGACCGTGCATCCTGCGCTGCGACCGATTGTGGTGATAGGTGGTCGTGGGCAACTGGGTCAGCTGTTCTGCCAGTTATTTACGTTGTCTGGCTATCAGGTTCGGGTGCTAGAAAAAGAGGATTGGGCTGACTCCGACCATTTGCTGGCAGATGCGGGCATGGTGGTGGTGAGCGTGCCTATCTGTTTGACCGAAGAGGTGATTGGTCGGCTGCGTCAGTTGCCGGAAGATTGCATCTTGGCGGATTTGACCTCGGTGAAACAGCAACCGCTGCAAGCGATGTTGGAAATTCACCGTGGGCCGGTGGTGGGTTTGCACCCGATGTTTGGGCCGGATGTGTCGAGTCTGGCCAAGCAAGTGGTAGTGGCCTGTGATGGCCGCGAGCCAGAAGCTTATGCTTGGCTGCTGGAGCAGATCAAAATCTGGGGTGCGCGGGTACACCGTTTGCCAGCGGCGCAGCATGACCAAGCGATGACGCTGATTCAGGCGTTACGCCACTTTGCGACTTTTGCCTATGGCTCGCATCTGGCGCAGGAAAATGCTGACCTAGAGCAGCTGTTGGCGCTGTCATCGCCGATTTACCGTTTGGAATTGGCGATGGTTGGGCGACTGTTTGCCCAAGATCCGCAGCTGTATGCCGACATTATTCTGGCTCAGCCGCAGAATCTGGCGATGATCCGACGCTTCCATCAACGCTTTGGTGAGGCGATTAGCTTGCTGGAGCACCACGACAAATCGGCCTTTATGCAGCGTTTTGCCGAGGTAGCTCAATGGTTTGGTGAGTATGCCGAGCAGTTTCAGGCCGAAAGCCGCGTTTTGCTGCGCCAAGCCAATGACTCGTTGGTGCATCGTGCTTAATTGTCCAAAAATCCGTGAGCCAGAATAGTCGGTTGAACTCCGCACATTTGCTAATCATGCGATAACCACGAGAGCACAAGATAAAAAAAACGGCGCACTGCGCCGCTTTTTTTATTGCCGTTGATGGCATGTTAGCGCAGCGTTTGCATCAGCTCCCCGAAGGCCAGAGCATCCAGAGCGGCAGTAGAGTCGGTTTCAGCGGTGATTGACGCATCTCCCGGCAACGCCAGCGGCAGCAGTACGCCGTGCGCGCCAGCACTGCGCGCGGCTTGTACCAAGGCGGGTAATAAGCAGGCATCGCTGGCAAATACGCTCGGTGCTACTACGACCGGCATGTCTGCCTGTTGGCATAGCTGCGCGGTGGTGACCAGATCCCAACACGGTGCACTTTCTGTGGTGCGCTGGCTCCCCGTTTCACACAAAATCACTTGCTGATTGCCTTGGCTGCGCACGGTATTGGCCGCCGCGAGCAAGGCGGCGTTATCCATGTCTGGCGCGCGACTGAGCATCACCGGACATGGCGTTTTACCGGCAGCATGTAGCAGCGCGGTGTTGTGCATCGCCTGAGGTGGGATGTACAACAAATCAGCTTTGGCGGCCAGCGTGGTCAGGTGCGTGGTGGTGGTCACTGGCAGCAGCAACGGTAACTGATAGCGACGGCTAATATCGCGCAGCAAATCGGTCAGTGCTTGTTGCGCGCCACTGTTTGCCTGTGCCTCTTCGGCCAAGGTCAACGGTAAGCTGAACAGGGCGCCGCCAAATTGTTTAACGGTGGCAGCGCTTTGCAGCAGCGCCTCACGGCTTGCGCCCTGCGTCGGGCCGGCAAATACCCGAAACGGCTGTTGACCACCGAGAGTGACAGCGCCAATGCGGACATTACGGCAGGGCGCTGCGTCAAGATCGTGCGTATCCTCGGTGGCAGTGGCGCGCACGCCGCGCTCAATACCATGCCCTAAGATAGGCTGCGCACTCAGATGCATTGCTTCGCGCGAGTGCGGAATATGCGCTTCTGGCGGTACCTCGGTTGGGATCACGGTTTCCGATGGGTAGCAGCCCAGCACTTTGACATAACGGGTCTGGCGGCTTAACAGGCGCAGCGCCGATTGCATGCGCGCTTCGCTAAGATTGCCTTCCACATCCAGATAAAACATCTCTTCCCACGGGCGACCGTTGATCGGGCGTGATTCGAGCTTACTCATGTTGATGCCGTGATCGCGCAAAATCAGCAGTGCTTCTACCAGTGAGCCCGCATGCTGAGCGGTGGACATGATTAAGGTGGTCTTGGCGCTCACTTGTGCCGCCACTTCCACCGGCTCGCGGGCGACCACAATAAAGCGGCTGATGTTTTCCTGCTGATTGGCGATATTGCCTTGCAGAGCGTGCAGGCCGTATAGCTCACCGCCTTCGGCATTGCTGATTGCCGCCACGTGCGGTGATTGCAATTGCGCCACTTTTTGCATCGCGTGCGAAGAGCTTTCACAGAACTCCAGTTGCACCTGACCCAGCGTTGCCAAGAACTGACTGCATTGTTGCAGCGGTTGCGGGTGGCTATAGACGGTGTGGATTTGATCGGCGCTGGTTTCCTGCGCGACCAATAAACAATGCTCAATCGGGTGGGTCAGCTCACCAACAATCGACAACTGGGTGTGCTGCAGCAGATCGTACACGTCATTAATCGAGCCGGAGCTGGTGTTCTCAATCGGCAGCACGCCGTAATCGGCTTGGCCTTGTTCAACTTGTTTGAGAATTTCATCAAAGGTGCGGCAACTGATCTCCACCAAACGGCCAGTGTGGCGCGTGGCGTATTTACGCGCCGCCAGATGGGAGTAGGAGCCGCGCATGCCGAGAAAGGCGATTTTATGCTGTTGGGTTTGCGCGGGATTGAGCTGTTGTTGCAGGTAGGCTTGCTGGGTTAACACCGAATCTTCAATGATGGTGTGGTAAATCTGGGTGACATAATGCGGGTCTAGCTGTAGCTCATGGGCCTGCTGGATCAGTGCGCTGAGTAAAATCTGCTCGCGTTCGGTATCGCGCAGCGCAGTCAGGCTCTTTTCTTTGCTGCGGGCCACATCCAGTGCTAGTTGGCGGCGCTCGGCCAGCAGTTTGAGCAGCGAGCGGTCCAACTGGCTGATGTGCTGGCGGATTTGGGTTAAGTCCTGACTCATGGTGTACATCCTTGCTGTGCGTGAAACGGGTAAAAAAAAGCCCCCCGAGGTGGGAGGCTGCTTTGTTCGTCTTGGTTTTCTTTTGCGCGTAACGAAGCGGCCTCCTAGTGTGGGCGGCTAAAAAAGCTGAAAAAGAAAACCATGAAAAACAAAGGCATAAAAAATCTCACTGGCGATAAGAAACAGGCAATGGAACGTGTGAACTGGTTTTAAAGTAGCCAGAAGGGCGTGTGCTTGTCAACGGATTTATCGGTGCCGCGAGCGCGGGCGGGAAAGTGGACGCGGTAGGCTGCGAGCCAGATAACGAAAAACGCACCCTTACGGGTGCGCTCTCCTGAAATTTGACCAGATAACCACTATGACTGAATCATTTATCGACAATGTCGTTTGTCATGTTATCGGTTATAACGTGGTTTCAGCATCGTCCTCTTCAGCAATTTTTTCAGCCAGTTCTTCTTCCTGCAGACGGTTTGCTTCTTTCACGCTCTGCATTGAACGGCGCGATTCGCCTTTGTGTTGCAGCTTGTTCAGCTGACGTTCCAGTTTCAGCAGCATCTCATTAATGGCTGCATACATATCATGGTGTTCGGCGCTGGCAACCAGCTGACCATTGGCAATGCCGATATTAGCTTCGGCGACAAATTCACCTTTTGGCGTTTTCCCCAAGATCACGTGTGGTTTAATCAGCGGAGTTTGCCATTTTTCCAGTTTGGTCAGACGGTCTTCGACATGTTCGCGGATAGCCGGAGTGATGTCCATTTGTTTGCTAGTAATGTTAACTTTCATAGGCTTACCTCTTGTCTATCCCGCCATTGGGCTTAACTTCAGAATACTTAAGATGGATAAATAAAGTGTGATTTGGATCACATTATTTTGCTAATGAACATTCTGTTAAACAAAGTGTGAGTTGGTTAAGTAAAATTGATACGGTGGGCTTGCTGTTCCGAGAGTACTGGGGCAGGATGAGAGAGTTAAAGCGCAAGAAACGGGATGGCTTTTGTCTTTTTTCGTTTTAAAAACAGCGTCTTGAGTAAATGTTAAACAAGTGGCCATTCCCTACCAAGATTCCCTTCTGTTGTTTTGCTGGTTCTGTTCCCTTTTACATCACTCTTAGCTGACCGTTGAGCGGCAAAAGTTGTCTCGAACTGTTGCTGGTAGACTCTAACTGCCTATATTTGCTGGTGTTGGCGCGAGCAAAACGCCGCGGTGACGATAAAAAAACGATCAGAAAACGTATTTGGGATAAAAAGACAATAAAAAAACGCGCCCCGAGGGACGCGTTCGTATTGTTTATTTCAATGCGCCGTTGTCAGTGCGGGGCTAATTCGGTACTGAGACCTACACTACACTGACGTTCGAGCGTGGATTAGGCGCTCACAGGGTTGGCGGCAATCAGTTTCGCCACTTTGGCCGCTTCAGCGGTCAGGCCCAGTTGCTGATAGGCATTTTCCATCAGCGGCAGGGCTTCACGGGCGGCTTGGGTGTCTGGATAATCACGCAGCATCTGCTCAACCCGATTAATCACCGCGACATACGCGCCACGTTTGGTATAGTACTCGGCCACGGACAGCTCATGCTTGGCCAGACGGTTTTTCAAGAATACCAGACGGGCATGGGCATCAGCGGCATACTGGCTATCAGGATAACGCTGGATCAGCATGGTGAAGTCACGGTACGCCTGACGGGCGTGATCGGGGCTACGATCAGAGCGATCGATACCGAAAATGCCGTGCAACAGGTTGTTATCATAGGCCATATCAGTCAGACCGCGCATATACAGCACGTAGTCCGCCTGAGGCGAAGTTGGGTTCAGACGCAGGAAACGGTCGATGGAAGCCATCGCCAAGGCCAGATCGGCTGACTTATAATAAGCGTAGATGAGATCAAGCTGTACCTGCTGGGAATACGGACCGAACGGATAGCGGTTGTCCAGCGCTTCCAGTTGGGTGATGGCCTCGCGGAAGTTACCGTCTTGCAGTTTTGCCTGTGCGTTGGCATAGAGTTCGGACGGCGGCACATCCGGTACGGTTTCCTTGGTGTTGGAGCATCCTGCTAACGTGACGGCAAGAGCAGCTGATACCATCAGGGCTGTAATACGCTTCATGACGTTCTCGATCATCCTCAAGTGGCTTGCGGGAGTCTTTTGGTTAAGATCCCAGCAAAGAAAATGTACAATTGCCGGCTATTCTAAACGGCATGCCGTTAAAACCCAACGTTAATACACTCAACGTTAATAAAGAAGTTGCGACATGGCACAACAAATTGAACTTACTGCGACAGTGGCTTACGAGCAACTCGGGCAACGCTTAGACCAAGCTCTGGCTGAGTTGTTCCCAGATTACTCCCGCTCGCGCATCAAAACCTGGATTCAGGATGGCTGCGTACGGGTCGATGGCACTGTCGTCGATCGCCCGCGGGAAAAGGTCCTCGGCGGTGAGCAGATCGCGGTCACGACCGTTATCGAAGAGCAGGAACGCTGGGTAGCTCAGGATATCGCACTGGATATCGTTTATGAAGATGAACATATTCTGGTGATTAACAAGCCGCGCGATCTGGTGGTCCATCCGGGCGCCGGTAATGCGGACGGCACTATTTTGAACGCCTTGCTGCACTACTGCCCATCGATTAGCGATGTGCCGCGAGCCGGGATCGTGCACCGTCTGGATAAAGACACCACCGGTTTGATGGTGGTGGCGAAAACCGTTCCGGCGCAAACCCACTTGGTGGAAGCGCTGCAGCGCCGTGAAATCACCCGTGAATACGAGGCGATTGCCATTGGCATCATGACCAAAGGCGGTACCGTGGATGAGCCGATTGCGCGCCATCCAAGTAAGCGTACTCACATGGCGGTGCACCCAATGGGTAAACCGGCGGTTACGCACTATCGGATCATGGAGCGTTTCCGCGCCCATACCCGTTTGCGTCTGCGTCTGGAGTCGGGGCGTACGCACCAGATCCGTGTCCACATGGCGTATATCAGCCATCCACTGATTGGCGACCCGTTGTACGGTGGCCGTCCACGTCCGCCAAAAGGCGCGTCGGAAGAGTTTATGCAGGTACTGCGTCGCTTTGATCGTCAGGCTCTGCACGCCACCATGCTGCGTCTGGTGCACCCGATCACCGGTGAGCAAATGGAGTGGCATGCGCCGATTCCACAGGATATGGTAGAGCTGGTGGAAGCGCTGCGTGCCGATACGCTGGCGCACAAAGACGAGATGGATGACTGATGAACTGGATTGAGCCGGACTGGCCAGCGCCCGCCAAGGTGCGTGCGCTGAGTACCACCCGTGACGGGGGGATGAGTGAAGGTCCGTATGCCAGCCTGAATTTAGGTTCGCATGTGGGTGATTCACTGAGCGCTGTCGATCAGAACCGTGCGTTGCTGCGTAACGCTGCGCGCTTGCCGCATGAGCCGGTCTGGATGGATCAGGTTCACGGTACACGTGTGCTGACCCTGCCGCTGGCTGACGGTGAAAGTAAACAAGCCGATGCGGCGTTCACCGCTACCGCCGGTCAAGTCTGTACCGTGATGACCGCCGATTGCTTGCCGGTGCTGTTTTGCAGCACCGATGGCAGCCAAGTCGCGGCAGCCCATGCCGGTTGGCGCGGTCTGTGTGACGGGGTGCTGGAAAAAACCGTGGCCCGTTTTGGCGTCGCGCCAGCGCGCTTGATGGCGTGGATGGGCCCCGCGATTGGTCCACAGGTGTTTGAAGTGGGTGAAGAGGTGCGTGAGCGCTTTATCCAGTTCAATCCCGCAGCCGCTATGGCGTTTCAGCCGCATGGCGATCGCTACTTAGCCAACCTGTACCTGCTGGCGCGTCAGCGCTTGCTGGCGGCGGGAGTTGGCGCGATTTATGGTGGTGATTATTGCACCTATAGCGATCCTGAGCGTTTCTTCTCGTTCCGTCGGGAGTCAGAAACCGGTCGTCAGGCCAGCTTGATCTGGATTGAAGAGTAATTGCTGGTTGCTGGTTTCCCTTGATTTTCTTGGGTGAACGTTTCCAGTGAGGAACGCGCTGAGGGCAAAGTCCTTGGTGAAAAATCCCTAGGGAAGATAAGGGAAGATAAGGGAAGATAAGGGAAGATAGAGGAAAGCTCAAACAAGAAAAAGGCACGCTGCGGCGTGCCTTTTTTATTGGCCGAAACGGAGAGATCGGCACTTATGTAACAGAAGCTATCTTTAACAAGAACATGGTTAACAAAAACCATGTCATCGCAATGGGTTAATACCCGTATTTCGGCACGGACTAAATCCGTACTGCGGCTATTCTTTATCGTGCGCGTGTTTGTGGTGCTCACGAGATGGCATTTTATGGTCGTGATGTTTCACATGGTGGTGACGCTCATCGCTGTGGGATGCGCCTTCACGGTGTTTAACGGGGTGTTTGTGTCCTTCCGGATCGCCACCATGCTGAGTATGTGGATGGCTCTCTTCATGTTCGCGCTCTGGGTGGTGATCTTTGTCGTGCACATGTTCACCGGCAGGCTCACCGTAGCGCGCCCGCATGCTTTCATGCACGTGTTCGGCAGTGTGCTGAGTTGTCAGTTCGCGAGTGTGTGGCTCTTTACCGTGGCCTTGATGCGCCGCTGGTTCGCTGTGGCAGCAGCCTGATTTATGTTCTGACATATGAATCTCCTTAGTAACCCCGCGATCTGGGCGATCTAGCCGTACGGTGACGGGGAGGCAACAAAATAGATTAAGTACATCACCTCTTTTACGCCTTCAGCCACGAAAGCTCTATGCTTAAACGTTGAATAAAAACAACAAGATGTAACAGAAACTCCCAGAAGGAGAATCACTGTTTTTTTTACAAATTGCGGCAGGGTGTAATAGAAAAAACCATGACAGGCAGTACAGTGCGGAGTGAAATTTAATGAGACTGATTGTATAAGGCGAGTAAAACATTTTAGGTGTGATACTTGAAAAGAGCCGAACAGTCCTTATCTCTTGTTATGAGAGTAAGTATTTGCATACAACAACCTGACTGGAGGTGTTATGCGTCTGGATCGTCTTACAAGTAAATTTCAGGTTGCGCTGTCGGAAGCGCAATCGCTGGCGCTCGGACGCGATCATCAGTACATCGAACCGGTTCATTTAATGCTGGCATTATTGAATCAGGAAGGGGGTACTGTTCGACCGCTGCTGACGAGTGCCGGTATTGATGTGGCTGCTGTGCGCGCCGAGCTAAATCAGGAGCTGGATCGAATTCCGAAAGTCGAAGGGATCGGGGGCGATGTCCAACTGTCTCAAGATACCGTGCGTCTGCTGAACCTGTGTGACAAAATTGCGCAAAAGCGCAATGACAAATTTATCTCTTCTGAGCTGTTCGTTCTGGCAGCAGCAGAAGAGCGCGGCAAACTCGGTGAGTTGCTGCGCAAACAAGGTGCGACCTTAAATAAACTGAATGCGGCGGTCGATCAGATGCGCGGTGGTGAAAATGTGAATGATGCTAACGCCGAAGAATCGCGTCAGGCATTGAAGAAATTCACCATCGATCTGACCGAGCGTGCTGAGCAAGGCAAATTGGATCCGGTGATTGGCCGTGACGAAGAGATCCGCCGTACCATCCAAGTCTTGCAGCGTCGGACCAAAAATAACCCGGTATTGATTGGTGAGCCTGGGGTGGGTAAAACCGCCATTGTTGAAGGCTTGGCGCAGCGGATTATTAACGGTGAAGTGCCCGAAGGCTTGCGACACAAGCGGGTACTGTCACTGGATATGGGCGCGCTGATTGCCGGTGCTAAATATCGCGGTGAATTTGAAGAGCGTCTGAAAGGTGTGCTGAATGAGCTGGCTAAAGAAGAAGGCAGCGTCATTCTGTTTATCGATGAGCTGCATACCATGGTCGGCGCCGGTAAAGGCGATGGCGCGATGGATGCGGGCAACATGCTCAAACCGGCACTGGCGCGCGGTGATTTGCACTGTGTGGGGGCCACCACGCTGGATGAATATCGCCAATACATTGAGAAAGACCCAGCATTAGAGCGTCGTTTCCAGAAAGTGTATGTGGCGCCGCCAAGTGTTGAAGATACCATCGCCATTTTGCGTGGTCTGAAAGAGCGGTATGAGCTGCACCACCACGTGCAGATCACCGACCCAGCGATTGTGGCGGCGGCAACCTTGTCGCACCGTTACATTGCCGACCGTCAGTTGCCCGATAAAGCGATTGACCTGATTGACGAAGCGGCGTCCAGCATCCGGATGCAGATTGACTCGAAACCAGAGCCACTGGATCGCTTAGACCGCCGGATTATTCAGCTGAAACTTGAGCAGCAAGCGCTGCAAAAAGAGTCGGACGAAGCAAGCCGTAAGCGTCTGACCATGCTGAACGAAGAGCTGGAAGCCAAAGAGCGCGAATACGCCGAGCTGGACGAAGTTTGGAAGGCAGAAAAAGCGGCGCTGTCCGGTACTCAGCACATTAAAGCCGAGTTAGAGCAAGCGCGTACTCATCTGGAGCAAGCACGTCGTGCCGGTGATTTGGCCCGGATGTCTGAGCTGCAGTACGGTAAAATTCCGGCCTTGGAAAAAGAGCTGGAAAACGCCAGTCAGACCGATACGCACGATCTGCAATTGCTGCGTAACAAGGTGACCGATACTGAGATTGCCGAAGTGCTGTCGAAAGCCACCGGTATTCCGGTTGCGCGGATGCTGGAAGGTGAGCGCGATAAGTTACTGCGTATGGAGCAAGAGCTGCATAAACGCGTGATTGGTCAGAACGAAGCGGTGGAAGCGGTATCGAATGCAATTCGCCGTAGCCGTGCCGGTTTGGCTGACCCAAATCGTCCGATTGGTTCGTTCTTGTTCTTAGGCCCAACTGGGGTGGGGAAAACCGAGCTGTGTAAGGCACTGGCTAACTTCATGTTCGACAGCGATGATGCCATGGTGCGTCTGGATATGTCTGAGTTCATGGAAAAACATGCGGTGTCTCGTCTGGTCGGGGCGCCTCCAGGTTATGTGGGCTATGAAGAGGGCGGTTACCTGACCGAAGCGGTACGTCGTCGTCCATACTCTGTCATCCTGCTGGATGAAGTGGAGAAAGCGCATCCGGATGTGTTCAACATCTTGCTGCAAGTGCTGGATGATGGTCGTCTGACCGATGGTCAAGGGCGTACGGTTGATTTCCGTAATACCGTGGTGATCATGACCTCCAACCTGGGCTCTGATTTGATTCAGGAGCAGTTTGGTACGCTGGATTACGGTGAAATGAAAGAGTTGGTGATGAGCGTAGTGAGCCGTCACTTCCGTCCGGAATTTATCAACCGGATCGACGAAACCGTGGTGTTCCATCCACTGGGCAGCGATCAGATCAAGTCGATTGCAGCTATCCAGTTGCAACGCCTGTACAAACGCTTGGAAGAGCGTGGTTATCAGGTGCACATGAGCGAAGCGGCGCTGGAGCACATCTCCAAAGCCGGTTACGACCCGATTTTCGGTGCGCGTCCGCTCAAACGTGCTCTGCAACAGGAAGTGGAAAACCCACTGGCGCAGCAAATTCTGTCTGGCGCTCTGTTACCGGGCAAACCGGTCGAGCTGGAGATGGAAGACGGCAAGATTGTTGCTCGTCAGTAACAGCAATCCGTTGCGAAACGTACAGAAAACAGGTGACTTCGGTCACCTGTTTTTTTATGTCGGTTAGCATGCTGTTGGCGGAGTACGCAGCATAAATCGCTATGTTTGACCTTTCTGGCGTCGAGAATAACGGATTTTTTGCGCCGTATAGCGCCCTCAGAGTACACTACGGTGTACGAATCTGATTATTGCCGTACGGGAGGCTGTATGCACTGTCCTTTTTGTTCCGCCGTGGACACCAAGGTGATCGACTCACGTCTGGTGGCGGATGGAACACAGGTTCGCCGTCGCCGTCAGTGTCTGGAATGCAATGAGCGTTTTACGACCTTCGAAGTTGCCGAATTGGTGATGCCGCGGGTGATCAAGAGCAATGATATCCGCGAGCCGTTTAACGAAGATAAGCTGCGTAATGGCATGCTGCGGGCGTTGGAAAAGCGTCCAGTGAGTGCCGATGATGTGGAAAAGGCGATCAGCCATATTAAGAGCCGTTTGCGGGCAACCGGTGAGCGGGAAGTGCCGGCTAAGCTGGTGGGCAATCTGGTGATGGATGCGCTCAAACAGTTGGATAAAGTGGCTTATATCCGCTTTGCCTCGGTGTATCGCAGTTTTGAAGATATCCGTGAGTTTGGCGAGGAAATCGCACGCTTGCAGGATTGAGTGTTACGTGGCGCAAGGGGGCGAGCTCCCTTGTGCCCACTTGCTGGATTGCCGAGGGGCGGCATGCTCTCTTGTCTCTTGTCTCTTGTCTTTTTGTCCTCTCGAACGCCTTTATTTTTATGCATTAATTATGCAATTTGGATTAGACTAATCTAGTCTAGATAACCACTCTTTACAGTGATTGTTTCGCATTAAATTAATTTAAAAACAATGCGTTGTGTTTTTATGTGAACAGGTTATTTACGCATGGTGCAGGGCGTAATGTCTGACAAAATCATGCGTTAATTTGAAAAAACAATCATCATACAGTATTCTATACAGCACTTGGACCTGAGATTCGGCGGTATCCACCCCCTCTGAATAAGAGCGGATACGGCCTTTCGTGACCGCAATGGCTCGAAACAGGTTCATCGCTCGTAACGCCATAACTCCAAATGGGGTGTGTGCTCTGCAATGCCATTCCGGTTTCTTTTGGCGTGTTCGCCAGATCCGGTATTTCTGGTAATGCCGGTACCCGCAGTACTGCTGCATTCGCAAAAAGCCTGTGATGTTTTGTTCCTCCGCGTGGGAGGTGTCTGACCGTTTGGCCGGTTAAGGGCTGCCGTTTATCTATGGCAACTCGATGGCTGCTAGCTGCATGCGTATCCGTTACGAATAAATTTGCTGTACGTTTTACGGTACAAAAAAGAGGTAGGATCTTAATGCGATTAAGAGGGAAGAAGGTAAAACCACTACAAATTCAAGATATTACTATTATTGATGACGCTAAACTGAAAAAAGCCATTACTGCCGCCGCTCTGGGTAACGCCATGGAGTGGTTCGATTTCGGGGTCTATGGGTTTGTGGCGTATGCCCTTGGGCAGATCTTTTTTCCTGGCGCGACACCTGGGGTGCAGGTGATTGCCGCGCTGGCGACATTTTCAGTACCGTTTCTGGTACGCCCGCTGGGCGGGATCTTCTTTGGTGCGCTGGGCGATAAATATGGTCGACAGAAAATTTTGGCCATCACCATCATTATCATGGCGATCAGCACCTTTTGTATTGGGCTGATCCCGTCGTATGACAGTATCGGGATTTGGGCGCCGATTTTATTGCTGCTGGCTAAGCTGGCGCAGGGTTTTTCGGTCGGCGGAGAGTACTCCGGTGCGGCTATTTTTGTGGCGGAATATTCGCCAGATAAAAAACGCGGCTTTATGGGCAGTTGGCTGGATTTTGGCTCGATTGCTGGCTTTGTGCTGGGCGCGGGTGTTGTGGTGGTGCTCTCATCGGTATTGGGTGAGCAGCGCTTTATGGCGTGGGGCTGGCGACTGCCGTTTTTCCTGGCATTACCGCTCGGGGTCATTGGCCTGTATTTGCGCCATGCGTTAGAAGAAACGCCTGCGTTTCAAAAGCACAGTGAGAATTTGCAACAACACAGTGCTGCCGACGCGCCGCAGCCGGTGTCATTTGCAGAGATTGCCCGTGGCCATTGGCGCAGTTTGCTCAGCTGTGTGGGTCTGGTGATTGCCACCAATGTCACCTACTACATGCTGCTGACCTACATGCCAAGTTATCTGTCGCATAACCTACATTACCCTGAAGATCACGGGATCTTGATTATCATTGTGGTGATGCTGGGGATGCTGTTTGTGCAGCCGGTAATTGGGCTTCTGAGTGACCGCTTTGGTCGACGCCCGTTTGTGATTGGCGGCAGCATTGGTTTGCTGCTGTTGGCGGTGCCTTGTTTTATGTTGATCACCAGCGGCTCACTGGTGCTGATTTTTGCCGGTTTATTGGTGTTAGCGGTGCTATTGAACGCCTTTACCGGGGTGATGGCGTCGTCCTTACCGGCGATGTTCCCGACTAAAATTCGCTATAGCGCACTGGCGATTGCGTTCAATATTTCGGTGCTGATTGCCGGTCTGACACCTACCTTGAGTGCTTGGCTGGTCGAAGTGACACAGAATTTGTATATGCCGGCGTATTACTTGATGGCCATTGCGGTGGTGGGTTTGATCACCGGTATTTTGATGAAAGAAACGGCCAATTTGCCCTTAAAAGGCGCGACACCGGCGGCGTCGGATAAAGCCGAGGCGCGCGAGTTGCTGCAAGAGCAATACGACACTATCGAGCAGAAAATTGAGGCGCTCAATGTGCAAATAGCGACCCTCGGTGCGCAGCGCCAACGCCTGATTGCGCAGCATCCTGATATCAATTGATAGAGTTCTGCGCGATGTAATGATATCTGTGCGATGAAAGATAACACGCATGCAAAAACCGGCCTTGCGCCGGTTTTTTTTCTGTCGCTCACTGCGGCGGACGAAATCGGAAGTGCTGAACGCGGTGACGCGTGATGCCAAGGATTGGATTTCTGCGCTGATGGTGCCAAACTGCAAGCAGTTAGTGGCAGTTTGATACGCTGTCGCACCAGAAAGAGTTTGGGTTGATAAGCTCAGACCGCAAGGGAAGTTGAAGCAATGAATGATGTGCAGTATATGGCGCGGGCGCTGGAGCTGGCGCGCCATGGCCGTTTTACGACGGCACCGAATCCGAATGTGGGCTGTGTGATTGTGCGTGACGGTGAGATTGTCGGTGAAGGCTATCACCAGCGCGCGGGCGAGCCGCATGCCGAGGTGCATGCGCTGCGTATGGCCGGTGACAAGGCGCGTGGTGCTACCGCCTATGTGACGCTGGAGCCATGCAGTCACCATGGCCGTACACCACCTTGTGCCGATGCACTGATTGCCGCAGGCGTGAGCCGCGTGGTGGCCGCGATGCAAGATCCCAATCCTGCCGTGGCGGGGCGCGGGTTGTATCGGTTGCAGCAAGCCGGCATTGCCGTGGAGCACGGGGTACTGCAAACCGAGGCCGAAGCGCTGAACAAGGGCTTTTTCAAGCGCATGCGCACCGGCTTTCCGTATATTCAGCTTAAACTGGCGGCATCCGCCGATGGCCGCACCGCGATGGCCTCGGGCGAGAGTCAGTGGATCACCGGCCCTGCGGCGCGTCGTGATGTGCAGGTGTTTCGCGCTCAAGCCGGCGCTATTCTGACCGGCAGTGGCACCGTGCTGGCTGATGATCCGTCACTCAATGTGCGGCATGCCGATTTGCCGGCGGATATTCAGGCCGCTTATCCGAGCTCGGCCTTGCGCCAGCCACTACGGGTGGTGGTGGATAGCCGCAATCAGGTGCGTCCTGAGCATCGCTTGGTGCATGTCGATGGAGAGGTGTGCTTGGCGCGTTTGAGCGCTGATACTCAAGATTGGCCGGAAACCGTGCGCCAGTTGACCGTACCGGCGAACCGTGAAGGGAAAGTCGACTTGGTGACCTTGATGATGCAACTGGGCCGGATGCAGATCAATCAGGTGTGGGTTGAAGGCGGCGCGCAACTGGCAGGTGCACTGTTTGCGGCGGGCTTGGTGGATGAACTGGTGTTGTATCTGGCGCCGAAATTGCTCGGTGACAGTGCGCGCGGTCTGATCGCATTGCCGGGATTAGAATCACTGGCGCAGGCACCGCAATTTCGCTTTGCCGATGTGCAGCAAGTCGGTGAGGATTTACGGCTGATAATGCTACCGCAATACTGAGTTGCACGATAATATGCCAACACTGGATTTTACCTGTCGCGGCGTGCGGGCAAGCGTGCGCCACGGCGGATCATATGGATAACCTCCTATGTTTACAGGAATTGTTGAAGCGGTGGGAACCCTTGCCGCGCTGACCCCGCAAGGGGCCGATGTGCGGGTAACGGTCAACAGTGGCAAACTGGATCTGAGTGATGTGCGCTTAGGCGACAGTATCGCCACCAATGGTGTGTGCCTGACCGTGGTCGCGCTAACAGCGCAAGGCTATCAGGCAGACTTATCGCTGGAGACCTTGCAGCGCAGTGCGTTTGCCGATTACCGCGCTGGCCAAGCGCTGAATCTGGAAAAAGCCCTGACTCTCAATACCCGTTTGGGTGGACATCTGGTCAGCGGCCATGTCGATGGCGTGGCGCAAGTGCTGCGTCGGCAAGATTTAGGGCGCGCCATTGAGTTTTGGCTGCGTGCGCCGGCAGAGCTGGCGCGTTATCTGTCGGAGAAAGGCTCGGTAACGCTAGATGGCATCAGCTTGACCATCAATGCGGTAGACGGCGCCGATTTCAAGATAACCTTGGTGCCACACACCCAACAGGAAACTACCACGCTGAACTGGCAAACCGGCAGTAAGATTAATCTCGAAGTGGACTTACTGGCCCGTTATTTAGAGCGTCTGCTGCTCGGTGAACGTGCGGCGGAGTCGTCAGCGGCCAACAGCGGTGGGGTGAGTATGGATTTACTGGCCCGCAGTGGTTTTCTGCGCTGAAGCGCAGCATTGCCCCGTTTTTACAGATAAAATAAAACGAATCTGTCGAGAGTGACCGAGCAAGCTCTGCACACTTGATAATACTGTGATAGAATCCGGCGCCTTATCGTCAGCCGGAATGAGCAACAGGAAGGATCATGAAGGTAATTGAAGGCTCTGTAGCCGCCCCGCAAGCACGTGTTGCCGTAGTTGTTGCACGTTTTAACAGCTTCATTAACGAAAGCCTGCTGGATGGTGCTCTGGATGCACTGAAGCGCATCGGTCAGGTTGCTGATGACAATATCACGTTGGTACGTGCACCGGGTGCATACGAGTTACCGCTGATTGCCCGTCGTCTGGCTAAAACCGGTAACTATGATGCGATTATCGCTCTGGGTACTGTGATCCGCGGTGGCACGGCACACTTTGAATATGTGGCCGGTGAGTGCAGCAAAGGTCTGGCTCAGGTCATGATGGAATCGGATATTCCGGTTGCCTTCGGCGTGCTGACGACTGAAACCATTGAACAAGCCATTGATCGTGCCGGTACTAAAGCCGGTAACAAGGGTGCAGAAGCTGCTCTGACTGCGCTGGAAATGGTTAACGTATTGAATGCAATTTGAGAGTCCTGAAGGGGGAAAGTGTGAAACCCGCCATGAAACCAGCTGAACGTCGTCGTGCACGCCAGTGTGCCGTGCAAGCCATCTATTCCTGGCAGATCTCCAAGAACGACGTCGCCGATGTAGAGTTACAGTTCCTGACGGATCAGGATATGAAAGGCACGGATATTGCCTATTTCCGCGATCTTCTGGTCGGCGTGGCCCTGCATCACGAAGAGTTGGATCGTGTAATGGCTCCACACCTTTCCCGTGCGATCGATGAGCTGGATCCTATTGAGCGCGCTATCCTGCGCCTGTCCGTGTATGAAATGACCAAGCGTCAAGACGTACCGTACAAAGTGGTGATCAACGAGTCGATTGAACTGGCCAAGATGTTCGGTGCAGAAGACAGTCACAAGTTTGTGAACGGTGTGCTGGACAAACTAGCCCCGCAGGTTCGTAAGTAATTCAAAAAAAGCCGGCATTGCCGGCTTTTTTTATCCCGCTGATTGATGATTGATTTATGTCTTGTGGTGAATTTGACCTGATTGCGCGTTATTTCACGCGTGACAGAGCTTCGCGTAAAGACGTGCAGCTCAGCATCGGCGATGATTGTGCGCTGATGACACTGGCAGAAAACCAGCAATTGGCTGTCAGTACCGATACGTTGGTGTGTGGTATCCATTTCCTACCGGATATTGATCCGGCGGATCTGGGCTATAAAGCACTGGCGGTGAATCTGAGTGATTTGGCGGCGATGGGGGCGACCCCAGCGTGGCTGTCATTGGCGATCACCTTACCCGAGGTGCAAGAGCCGTGGCTGGCTGAGTTCAGCCGTAGTATGTTTGAGCTGGCTGATTACTACAGTGTGCAGCTGGTGGGCGGTGATACCACCAAAGGCCCACTCAGCCTGACGCTGACCGTATTCGGTCAGGTGCCGTATGGCAAGGCGTTGACCCGCAGTGGCGCGCATCCGGGCGATTGGATTTATGTCACCGGTACGCCGGGCGACAGCGCTGCTGGATTGGCGATTTTGCAACAGCGCTTACAGGTGAGCGATCCTGAGACTCGCGCCTATCTGTTGCAGCGGCATTTACGCCCTAGCCCACGCATTTTAGTCGGCCAAGCATTGGCGGGCATTGCCTCTTCCTGTCTGGATTTATCCGACGGTCTGGCGTCAGATTTGCGCCATATCTTAAAACGCAGTCACTGCGGCGCGCGGGTCGAGCTGGATAAACTGCCGTACTCACCGGCGTTACGTAGCGTCACTGACCTTGAGCAAGCACAAGCGTGGGCGCTGGCGGGCGGTGAAGATTACGAGCTGTGCTTTACGGTGCCGGAAGTCAATCGCCTGCGTTTGGATACAGCGCTGGCGAATCTCGGCGTAAGCTATAGCTGTATCGGTCAGATCACGGCGCAAGATGGTCGTCTGGAGTTTATCCGTGATGGCGAAGTGCAAGCGCTCGATCTGCACGGTTTTGACCATTTCGGAGGCTGATGATGCGCGACGGGTTGGATAAAGTGTCGCTGCGTAATCCCGTGCATTTTTTGGCGCTGGGGTTTGGCAGTGGCTTATCGCCGGTAGTACCCGGCACCATGGGGACGCTGGCTGCGGTGCCGGTGTGGTGGTTGTTGGCGCATCTGAGCTTGCCGTGGTATTTGCTGGCCATCGTGCTGAGCTTTATCGTCGGGGTGTACCTGTGCGATAAAACTTCCCGCGACATGCAGGTGCATGACAGCGGCGCGATTGTCTGGGATGAGTTTGTCGGTCTGTTTATCACCATGTTGGCCTTGCCGGCAATGACGTGGCAGTGGGTGCTGACCGGCTTTGTGCTGTTCCGCTTTTTTGACATGGTCAAACCATGGCCTATCCGCTGGTTTGATCGCAAAGTGGATGGCGGCTTTGGCATCATGATTGATGATGTGATTGCAGGGATCATCGCCGCGGCCTGTTTATGGCTGGGTGCACAGTGGTGGGCGTAACTTAGGTGGGCCTAATAGCCGATTAGGGTATGCACGGCGGCAACACCACGACTAATGTTGATGACAATAAAAAACGGCGCGATAAGCGCCGTTTTTTATTCATGAGCGAGAGGCCGAAATTTATTTTTGCAGAGTAGCGCGCTGCGCTAAATACTCACGAACCTGACGCACAAAGCCGTCCGCATCCAGACCTAAGTCATGGCGAATTTCATCTTGAGAGCCTTGCGGAATGAAAAAGTCCGGCAGACCGAGGTTCAACACCGGCTTACACACACCCGCCGCCATCAAGGCTTCATTCACCGCGCTACCCGCACCGCCCATGATGGCGTTCTCTTCAACCGTCACCAGCACATCGTGCTCGGCGGCCAGTTGCAAGACCAGCGCAGTATCCAGCGGTTTAACAAAACGCATGTCGGCAACGCTGGCATTGAGCTCTTGCGCCGCGTCCATCACTTGCGGTAACAGCGTACCGAAGTTCAAGAATGCGATATGCGGTTGATTGATATCGGCAGAGGCGCTCATTTCCCGCAGTAATACCCCTTTACCCAACTCTAAGGCCGCCAGAGGCTCTAAGATCGCGCCAGTGCCGGTGCCACGCGGATAACGCACCGCCGATGGGCCTGAGTGCTGATAACCGGTGTACAGCATCTGCCGACACTCGTTCTCATCACTTGGCGTCATCACCACCAGATTTGGGATGCAGCGCAGGAATGACAGATCAAACGCGCCTTGGTGCGTCTGACCATCCGCGCCGACAATGCCGCCGCGGTCGATAGCAAACATTACCGGCAGATTTTGGATCGCCACGTCGTGGATCACCTGATCGTAGGCGCGTTGCAAGAAGCTGGAATAAATCGCAACCACCGGCTTATAGCCACCGATGGCTAAGCCGGCGGCAAAGGTGGCGGAGTGCTGTTCGGCAATCGCCACATCGAAATATTGTTTCGGGTACTCTTTTGAAAAGCGCACCATGCCGGAGCCTTCGCGCATCGCGGGGGTAATGCCGATCAGTTTCTGATCTTTGGCTGCGATTTCGCACAGCCAATCGCCAAAGATAGCAGAATAGCTTGGCAGACCGCCGCTGCTTTTCGGCAGGCTGTCTTGGGCCGGATCGAATTTAGGCACGCCATGATAGCCAATCGGATCTTTTTCCGCTGGCGCATAGCCTTTGCCTTTTTTGGTCATCACGTGCAGCAGCTGCGGGCCTTTCAGACCGCGCATATTTTTCAGCGTATGCACCAATTCATCGATGTTATGACCATCAATTGGGCCGATGTAGTTAAAGCCTAACTCTTCAAACAGCGTGCCTGGTACCACCATCCCTTTGATGTGCTCTTCGGTACGCTTAAGCAGCTCTTTGATTGGCGGCAGGCCAGACAGCACTTTCTTGCCACCTTCACGGATGCTGGAATACAGCGAGCCAGACAGCACGCGCGCCAGATGGTTATTCAGTGCGCCGACGTTTTCCGAAATTGACATCTCATTGTCATTTAAAATGACCAGCATGTCAGGATGGAGATCCCCTGCGTGGTTCATGGCTTCAAACGCCATACCCGCAGTCATGGCACCATCACCAATCACGGACACCACTTTACGCCCTTTGCCTTCGTATTCGGCGGCAATCGCCAAACCAAGACCTGCACTGATCGAGGTGGAGGAGTGGCCGACGGACAGCACATCAAACTCACTCTCTTCACGCCACGGGAACGGGTGCAGACCGCCTTTTTGGCGAATGGTCGGCATGCGATCACGGCGACCGGTCAGAATTTTATGCGGATAGGCTTGATGGCCGACATCCCAGATCAAGTGATCAAACGGGGTGTTGTAGACATAATGCAGCGCCACGGTCAGTTCGACCGTGCCGAGGCCAGACGCCAGATGACCACTGGTGCGGCTGACAGAGTTAAGCAGATATTCACGCAGCTCCGCGCACAGCTGTGGCAGGCTGTCTTTCGGCAACAGACGTAATTCTTCTGGCGTATTGGTCAGTGCCAGCATAGGGTATTTAGCGATATCAAGATTCATCACAAACTCGCGTTGCGCGTTAGGGTTTTATTTGTCGCGCTCAATGATGTAACTGGCCAGAGCTTCCAGTGCTTTAGTATTGTACGGCAGAGTCTGCAATGCGCCTAAAGCTTCTTGGTATAATTCCCGCGCTTTGGCTTTGGCTCCTTCAATACCCAGCAGGGCAGGATAGGTACTTTTGCCCAGTGTAAGGTCTGATCCTTGCTGTTTTCCGATCACGGCGGTATCGCCGATCACATCCAGAATGTCATCTTGCACCTGAAATGCCAGACCGATAGCGTTGGCATAGCGATCCAGTGCCGGTAACGCAGCAATACCGGCAGGGCCTGCCGCCAACGCGCCTAAACGCACGGCACAGCGGATCAATGCACCGGTCTTGTGGGCATGGATTTGCTCCAATTGCGCCAGCGAACAGGATTTGCCTTCGGCGGCCAAATCCAGCGCTTGGCCACCGCACATCCCAGCCACGCCGCTGGCCTGCGCCAGTTCGCGCACCTGTGCCAGTTGGATTGCCGCGCTCACCGGTTCGCGCTCACTGGTCAGTATAGTAAACGCCAGTGTTTGCAGCGCATCACCGGCCAAAATCGCCTGCGCTTCGCCAAAGCGAATGTGGCAGGTCGGCTGGCCACGGCGCAGATTGTCATCGTCCATCGCCGGCAGATCGTCATGGATCAGCGAATAGGCGTGGATACACTCGACCGCCGCCGCGGGTGCATCGAGCGCGTCTAGCGGCACAGCAAACAGCTGACCGGTGGCGTACACCAAAAATGGACGCAGGCGTTTCCCGCCCAGCAAAGCACCGTAATGCATGGCCTGCACCATCTCTTGCTCTTGCAAAGGCAAGGCGGACAGCGAGTGGCTCAGAACCTGATCGATGCGCTCCCGATAAAGGGAAGAGAGTTGTGCAAACAGTGTGCTCATGACTGGCTATCGGTTGGATAAGGGGTTAATTCGGCGTTCGGGTTGTCGCTGAGCAGGATTTGCACCCGTTGCTCTGCCTGAGCCAGCCGCTGCTGACCTTCCCGTGCCAATACAATACCACGTTCAAAGGCGGTCAGCGCCTCTTCCAGCGGTAAATCTCCCGTTTCCAGACGGGTCACGATTTGCTCCAATTCAGTGAGCGTGGAGGCAAAATCGGTGGTTTTTTTCGCAGCTCTGGCCATAGCAGGTAAAAACTTGGGAAATCAATGCCGCAAAAGTTACCCCAGCCGTGCCGTCCGGTCAAATCGGCGCAAAATGAAGTGTGCGATATAGAGCGCTTTTTTTTGATTTTGCTGTCAATGTTTTGCACTTGCTGCCGACACAGTGCTATGGGGACGCAAATACGCATTTTTATTGTCCCTTTTCGCATAAAACCCAGAACAAAAGGGGTTTGCGGCGCGTTTTTTGCTGTCTGCCGGCGTTTTATTTGTAAGAGGAATCAGTTGTGGATTTGGCAACACTTATCGGTCTGATTGTTTCATTCGCATTTATCATCTATGCCATGATCATGGGTGGCAACGGACTGGTGTATGTGGACATTCCTTCCGTCCTGATTGTGGTGGGGGGCAGTATTTTTGTCGTGATGATGAAATTTACCCTCAGCCAGTTCTGGGGCGCGGCCAAAATTGCCACCAAAGCTTTTTTCTATCGCTCAACCCGCGCGGATGATTTGATCATGCAGCTGGTGGCGCTGGCCGATGCGGCACGTAAGGGCGGCTTCTTGGCGCTGGAAGAGGTGGAAATTGACCACCCGTTTATGCGCAAAGCCGTCGACATGCTGGTGGATGGGCACGAGCAAGCTACCGTGCGCATGACTTTGTCGAAAGATCTGAATCTGACGCTGGAGCGCCATGAGCGCGGCGAGCAGATTTTCCGCGCCTTTGCCGATGTGGCGCCGGCGATGGGGATGATCGGTACCCTGATTGGTCTGGTGGCGATGCTGGCGAACATGTCCGATCCGAAATCTATTGGACCTGCGATGGCGGTGGCCTTGATCACCACCTTGTACGGGGCGCTGATTGCCAACATGATTGCCAACCCGATTGCCGATAAGCTGGCGCTGCGCCGCGATGAAGAGGCACTCAATCGCCGTCTGATTATCGATGGCGTGCTGGCTATCCAAGATGGCCTCAATCCACGGGTGATTGAGTCGTTACTGAAGAACTATCTGCATGAGTCCAAGCGTGAATTGATGAACGAGGCTGCCTGATGGACGAGCCGCGTAAAATTCCCCGTCGCACTGGAGGTGCGCCGGCTTACATGACCACCTTCGCCGATCTGATGACGCTGCTGTTATGCTTTTTCGTCCTTCTGTTGTCGTTTTCTGAGATGGATGTGGAGAAATACAAGCAGATCGCGGGTTCAGTGCGTAGCGCTTTCGGGGTACAAAATCGGTTAGATTTGAAAGATATTCCGAAGGGCACCAGCGTGGTGGCGCAGGAATACCGCCCTGGGCGTCCTGATCCGACGCCGGTGGAAGTGATCCAGCAGCAAACGGCGGATGTGACTTTGCCAACGTTGTATTTCCAGCCGGGCGATTCTGATCGCTCAGGGGCCAAAGTGCAGGTGGAAAAACAGCAGCAGGCGCATGAAGAGAATAAAGCCGCCTCCAAAGCGATGGATGAGGTCTATCAACGCTTGAAGCTGATGATGGAGCGTGAAAACCTCACCGGTGGGGTCGAGCTGGAGATGTTAGGCCAGCAGCTGTTGATCCGTATGAATGAAGGCGTGGCGTTTGCCGCTGGTTCAGCCTTTTTGCAGCCTAAATTCCGTCCGGTCGTGGCGGATATTACGGCGCTGCTGAACAGCGTGCCGGGGCAAATTCGCATTATCGGGCATACCGATGATCGCAATGTCGATACCACCTTGTTCCGCTCGGCGTGGGATTTGTCTGCTCAGCGTGCGGCTTCAATTGCTATCGAGATGGAGAAAAACGAGCATTTCAATCCAGTGCGTTTGGAAGTGATCGGGGTGGCCGATAGCGAGCCGCGTTTCCCCAATGATAGCGAAGAGCATCGTCGGCAAAACCGCCGCGTGGAGATTTTGGTGCTGCAGGGGAAACCGACCGAATCTGGCGGATTAGATATTCCGTCTAGCACGTCGCTGTCACCGGCAGCGCCGGTACCGGTGAGTCAGCCCGCTGCGCAGGCCACCACGTCAACAGGTACAACCGCAACAGGTACAGCGGTAACAGATAGCGCGTCAGCCGCGGATGCTACGCCGGCCAGTGAGCAGTCATTCTGAGTGAGTTACTTTTCAGTAAAACAGCCGTATTCGCTTTGCCGATACGGCTGTTTTTCTTTATCGCTTGCGCGCAGAATGGCTCAACAGTGAGACAGCATCTACGCTATTGTGTATAATCCGCGCCTTCGCGCACTCCTCTTAACCTCCACGTGTTACTGAAAGAATATGAAATTTATCGTCAAGCTTTTCCCGGAAATCATGATCAAAAGCGATTCAGTACGACTGCGCTTTGCCAAGATCTTGACCGGCAACATCCGTAACGTACTGAAAAAGTACGATGAAACGCTGGCTGTGGTACGTCATTGGGATCACATTGAAGTCCGCTCCAAAAACGACAGCGCGGAGAACCGTGCCCGTCTGTTGGACGGTCTGACGCAGACCCCAGGGATCCACCATATTCTGGAAGTCGAAGAGTGCGTGTATACCGATCTGCACGATATTTTCGAAAAGACACTGGCGGCCAACCGTGAACTGCTGGAAGGCAAAACGTTCTGTGTGCGTGCTAAGCGCCGTGGTAAGCAGAGCTTCAACTCACAAGACGTTGAACGTTATGTGGGCGGCGGTCTGAACCAGCATATCGAAACCGCGTCAGTAAACCTGACCAATCCACAAGTGACCGTGCGTCTGGAAGTGGAAGATGATCGTCTGCGTTTGGTGAAAGCACGCCATGAAGGTTTGGGCGGCTACCCAATCGGTACGCAGGAAGATGTGCTGTCACTGGTTTCTGGTGGTTTTGATTCCGGCGTATCGAGCTATATGCTGATCCGCCGTGGTTGCCGCGTGCACTACTGCTTCTTCAATCTGGGTGGCTCGGCGCACGAGATTGGTGTGAAGCAAGTATCCCATTATATCTGGAACCGTTTTGGCTCTTCGCACAAAGTCCGTTTCTGTGCCATCAACTTTGAACCGGTTGTCGGTGAGATTCTGGAAAAAGTTGAAGACGGCCAGATGGGCGTGATCTTAAAGCGCATGATGATGCGTGCTGCATCAGCGGTGGCGGAGAAATTCGGCATTCAGGCGCTGGTGACTGGTGAAGCGCTGGGTCAGGTTTCGAGCCAGACCCTGACTAACTTGCGTCTGATTGATAACGTGACTGACACCCTGATCCTGCGCCCTTTGATCTCCCATGACAAAGAGCACATCATCCGTTTGGCGCGTCAAATCGGTACCGAAGATTTTGCTAAGACCATGCCAGAGTTCTGCGGTGTGATCTCCAAGAGCCCAACCGTGAAAGCGGTGAAATCTAAGATTGAAGAAGAAGAGAGCAAATTCAACTTCGCTATTTTGGATGACGTGATTGAAAACGCGCAGTACATGGATATCCGCGATATCGCTGAGCAAGCCAAAGAGCAAATTCCAGAAGTGGAAACCGTGGCGGAGTTCGGTGCTAACGAAGTGATCTTGGATATCCGCTCGCCTGAAGAGGAAGAGGAAAAGCCGCTGGTACTGGAAGGCGTGACCGTCACCTGCATGCCGTTCTACAAGCTGTCGACCCAATTCGATACGCTGGATCAGTCTAAGACTTATCTGCTGTTCTGCGAGCGTGGCGTGATGAGCAAGCTGCAGGCACTGTATCTGCGCGAGAAAGGCTTCACGAACGTGAAAGTGTATCGCCCATAATTAGCTTGTAAGCGAGTGAAGAAAAACCACCTACGATAAGCATCGCTAGGTGGTTTTTTTATGGCGAGGATTTAGCTTTGCGGCCTTATGCCGAGGTTGACGGTTTAGTCAGCGTAGTTGTAAATGCCCGGCGGCAGTACCAGCTCGTCCGCCACTTGCGCCGCGGTTTCTTTACCGCACAAGGTATCGATGATTTTCAGGGCAAAATCAATCGAGGTCGCGGGGCCTTGGCTGGTGATCAGATTAAACCGTGGATCGACCGTCACGCGCTTATTGATGCGGTGCTCTTCGGGGATGTCGGTCAACAGGCTGGGATAGCAGGTCATGTTGCTGTCAGCAAACAGGCCGCGCGCCTGTAAAAACAGCACCGGAGTGGCGCAGATAGCGGCCACCCAACGGCCTTCCAAATGCATCTGACGCACTTTTTCGGTCAGCAATTCGCTGCGAGCAAAGTATTCCGCACCGCCAAGACCGCCCGGTAAGACAATCATATCGAACGGCTGATCGGCCACATCGATTAACGCAGCATCGGCCAGCAACGTTGTTCCTCGTGAGCAGGTGACGGGCAGTGCGCCATCACCATCGACGCTAGCTAAGGTAGTACGGATGCCGGCTCGCGCCAGCAGGTTGAGGACGGTCACCGCTTCCAGCTCTTCCGAGCCAGGGGCGATACAGACCAGTGCCGTGGCGCGGTGTTCAGCGTTTGGCATGGGCAGACTCCAATTGTTTGATGGCCGCATACAGGGCCTGATGATGCGGGACAGCAAGACCATGTGCTTGCGCCCGACGAATTAAGTATCCGGTAATATAGTCAATTTCGCTCGCTCTTTGCAGAGTAATATCCTGATGCATCGAGGAAAAGTTCTCTGCTGTCGTCTGAATCACCTGATTGACCCCAGCCAGCAGCTGCTCAGCACTGACTACGATACCTTCGGCATTCATCACCGCCGCGGTTTCGCCGCATAAGGCCTGCAGTTCGGCTTGCAGTGACAGCAGTGCGCCATTGCGACATTGCCGCAGCGCAGTCAGTGGATTGATTGCACAGTTCACCGCCAGTTTGTGCCACAGCCGTGGCCGGATATCGGTATGTGCAGTGACGGGCGGGAACGCTGCATTGAGCACATCGGTAATAGCGTCAAGCCGAGTTTGTCCGGCGGCATTGAGCGCACCGAGATGGGTTTCGCCGTAGCCGGTATGGCGTACACTGTGGGGCGCATAGCGCAGCGCGCCATGGCTGGTGATCCCTTGTAGCAGCGGTTGCTGAATCTGCGCCAGTTGTGGCTCGCTTAAGCTGCCCATGCCGTTATGCAGCAAGACGATCGCGCAGCTTGTTGAGAGCTTGTCGAGCATCGGTAACAGTGCTGGCGCAACGTCGCCGGCTTTGAGCGTCACCAGTAAGCAATCACTGCTGGCCAGATGGTGCGGGTCATTGCATGGCAGCTGATACTGGCGTTCTTGGCCTGAGGCGCTGTCTGGCTTGCTTGGCGGCTGCAGAGTAAAGCGCACCGGCGCTGCCTCGGCGCTGCGTTGCCAGCCTTGCACGGCATGCTCCTTAGTATGATTCTTAGCCTGCAAGTAGCCTAGCCATAGCTGGCCGACGGCACCACATCCCAGTACGGTAATTTTCATCATCTTTTCCCGTCGTTCCTGACTTTCTGCTATTATGCCCGCCATTGTTGAGTTGACAGAAGAGAGAGTCGTCATGCCTTCTTTTGATATTGTCTCTGAAATTGATATGCAGGAAGTTCGTAACGCGGTAAACAATGCCAACAAGGCACTGGAAAGCCGTTATGATTTTCGTAACGTAACTGCCAGCATCGAGATGAACGAAAAAAATCAGACCATCAAAGTTGCGACCGAGTCAGATTTCCAGATTGAGCAACTGATGGACATCCTGCGCAGTGCGCTGGTTAAGCGTGAGATCCAAAATGGCGCGCTGGAAGAGCCAGATAGCTGTGAGCATAGCGGTAAAACCTTCAGTAAAGAAGTGAAGCTCAAGCAGGGTATCGAAACTGACATGGCCAAGAAGCTGGTGAAGCTGATTAAAGACTCCAAGCTGAAGGTTCAAGCGCAGATTCAAGGCGAGCAAGTTCGTGTGACCGGTAAGTCACGTGACGATCTGCAAGCGGTGATGGCACTGGTACGTGGCGCTGATCTGGGTCAGCCATTCCAGTTCAATAACTTCCGCGACTAATCACGCTTTGTTGCCTGCATAATCATCTCTCGGCGCGCTGCGGTGCTTAGCATTCACGGTGTACTGGTGGAGATAAGTGCGGGCACATAAAACGCGCATAAAAAAACGGACACCTTGGTGTCCGTTTTTTGTTGTAACCCGTCAGCGTTATCAGAAGTTGTACTTGATGGAGTACACCATCGCGTTCTGATAGGCTTCGCTACCCAGTTTCTTGTCCGCATAACGGTACTGGATACCGGTAGTGATACTTGGGGTTGGATGCCACCAAACAGCGGCTGCGCCGTTCAGACCATCTTTACCGCCATTGCCGTATGCTTCGTCACGGGCAAATTCATATTCGTTCCAGTTGGTGAAGCTGAACTTCTGGCCAGCCACTTGGAAGTCATAACCCAGAACCCAACCGAACATGTAGCCGTTGCTACCTTCGAAGAATTTATTGTGGGTGTAGTTAGCGGCCAGGAATGGTTTTGCCCACACCGGACCTACGTTGAAGTTATAACCGATACCGTAGATCAGGTTATTTTCATAGAAGCTGTTTGACGTGGTGTTGTAGTAGTGACCGTACAGGTTAAAGCCTGAGTCGCCCAGGTAGTAACGCACGGTGCCTTTAGCTGCGATACGCATACCATCGTTACGATCCCACTCGCGAGTCGGGTTTTCCAGATCGAAGAAGCCGTACACCTCACCCCAGTTGTAACCGGCGCCGCCTTCCAGCTCCAGATATGGGAAGTCTTTTTTGCTAGGATTTGTATCTTTGGTTGTACGGCTGCTCCAGTCGAGGTAGTTCGCACTTACGTTAGCAAAACTGTAGATAGGCTCGGCCTGAACAGAGGTAGCGGTCAGGGCAGCAAGTGCAGATAAACAGGCAAGACGTTTGTACATGAATACCTCAGAAAACGACAACGGGTAATGAAATAAAGTGTTACATCTCGGTGCAACAGGGCGCACATAATAAAAGCACTTCCCGTTCAGGGGAAGTGCCATAGTGAGAGCTCTCGCAGATTTTACAGGATATTGCGCAATCGATTTAGTTATTTGTGACTTGAATCACTCGCTGACGCGCCGTGGTCGGTGGTGAGGGCAGAAAATCGTTTGCCTACATACAACAGCAGGACTAATCCCGGCACCACCATCAGTGAGGTGCAAATGAAAAATAGCGTCCAGTTGCCGTGTAACATGTCCACCATTTGTCCGCTAAATGACGAGAGTGTGGTGCGCCCCAGATTCCCCAGTGATGACAGCAAGGCATATTGGGTGGCCGAGAAGGCGCGTCCACTGAGCCAGCTTAGAAACGAGACAAACGCTACCGAGGAAAAGGCAGTGGTAAAGTTATCCACGATAATGGTGGCGGCAAACAGATGCTCATTCGGCCCGACGCTGGCAATCCATGCAAACATCAGGTTACTGCCGGCCATGGCAATTCCGCCGATCAGCAGCCCACGCACAATCCCGAAACGCACGTTCAGCATGCTACCCATCAGGGTAAACACCACGGTGGCAAACCAGCCAATCAGCTTGGAATACTCGGCAATTTGCTGGTTGCTAAAGCCGATTTCTTTATAAAAGGTGATCGACATGCGGCCTAAAAAGGCTTCACCAATCTTGAACAAAAACACAAAGCTTAAGATAGACAGCGCCAATGATGCGCCGTTACGGCGGAAAAACTCGGCAAACGGCTCAACCACGGTGACTGCCAGCCAAGTGACTAGCTTACTGTTATGCAAATAGCGCGAGTAATGGGCTTCGGCTTCGGCTTGTAATTCATCACGCCCGGTTTGGGGTTCACGGATCACTAAAACCCCCAGCAGCCAGCAGGCGCTGATGGCGCCCATGCCTAAAAATACGTGTTGCCAGCCGTATTGATCGGCAAAGTGAAATGCCAGATAGCCAGGTAGTGAATAGCCAGTCCACCAACCGATCACCGCCATCGCCGAGCCTTGCGGTAGCATCTCTTTGTCTTGCGACAGAATATCAATCCGGTAGCCATCAATGGCGATATCTTGCGTGGAAGAGGCCACCGCAATGGTAAAGGCCAGCAATGTTGTCCACAGCAGTGAATCGGCCGGATTGGTAAAGCCAACCGCCACCGTCGCCAGCAGGATGAAAATCTGCATCAACACAATCCAGCTACGGCGTTGACCCAAACGGGCATGCAGCCACGGCAGGCGCACTCGGTCAATCAACGGTGCCCAGATAAAGTGGATGGCGTAGACGATAAAAATCGAACCAAAAAAACCGATGGTGGCGCGGGAGATACCGGCATCTTTCAGCCAGCCGCTCATACTGGAGCCGATCAGCACCCAGGGAAAACCACTGGCGCATCCCAGCAGAAAAATCCACCACAGCCGGATGTCAGCGTAACTGCGAAGGGTGCTTCGCAGACTTGAAGGAGAGGCTCGCATGCGCCTGTTACTCCGTGTGAAATTCAAAACAGCCACGATGCTATCAGGTAGGGGCGGCGGATGCATCCGTCAGATAGGGCAAACCATACGGAGAGTAGCGATAAACCACGCCCTCTAGCGGTTAAATGGGGCTGGATTGCGCGGCATGGGGTTGAGTCAGCCGAGCTTTGATTTACGGACGCGTGCCACGAATAAAAACACCGGTACTGGTCGGATGCTGGTTGAGTAAGGCTTGGCAGGTATGCAGGCGCTGGCGTAAAAAGCGATTGCCGCGTAGCTCATGCAGTGGGGTCGATTCGAGTAACGCTAAGGTATACCAGAAGGCATGTTCGGTGGGGGATAACGGGATGTCGTCGGTAAGCTCGCGTCCCCACCAGTGGTGCAGGATCTCATCGCGCAGCAATTGCAATGTCTCTGGCTGCGGCGTGCCATGTAAAATCAGGCGCAGGTGTTCGGCCAGAGCGTCTTGATACAGGGCGACAAATTCGGCGGCAGAGGCTGGCATGGTTCGCTCCTTTATCTTTGTTATATTTTGTTGTGCTGTCGCGCGACAGAAAAATACAGCAGAAGGACAGCCTTAATACTGGCCTTCTGCTGACAGGTTTAGCGCGTCACGCTGACTTTTTCAATCACAATCGGCGTGACCGGCACATCGGCCATCCCACCGGCATTGCGCGTTGGAACGGCAGCCATTTTCTCGACCACATCCATCCCGCGGATCACTTTACCAAACACCGCATAACCCGGACGGCCAGGGGTGTTATCCAGCATGGTGTTGTTGCTGATGTTGATATAGAACTGGCGGGTGGCTGAATCTGGATCGGAGGTGCGCGCCATGGCGATACTGCCATAACGGTTGGATAAGCCATTGGCCGACTCATTTTTCACTGGCGCATACTCAGGGCGTGGGCGCAGATCAGCATCCAGTCCGCCGCCTTGCACCACAAAGCCTGGGATCACGCGATGAAACTGGGTGCCGACATAGCTGCCGTCATCCACATAGCGCAGGAAATTGGCGACAGTTTGCGGCGCGGCTTGTGGATCGAGCTCAATTGCAATCTCACCTTGTGAGGTTTGCAGGGTCACCACTGGCGCTGCAGGCGCCGCGAACAGCGCGCTGCTCCAGCACACGAGCAAGGTGGCAGCAATAGACATTAAACGACGCATCATTGGCTCCTATCAGCTGTTCTGACGGATATAGGTATTGATACTGTCATCCTGCGCCATATCGCTGATCACAGATTTCAGTACTTCGTTCAGCGCTTTGCTGATGTCTTCGTTCTTCGCCCCTAACGGCCCTTGAACGTTATAGGTTGCGCGGTACTCTTTCACCATCTCACCTTTTGGCGTACGCGTGATTACGCGAATTTTGGCCTTAGTGGTGATGTTGTGACGCAGGTTGCCTTCAGTCACATCGGCATAGATTTCAATAGGGATAATTTCCAGAGTGGCTTGACCGGTGGTACCCAGCATGTAGCCGCGTTTTTGCATCTGCTTTTCCAGCACTTCTTGCATCAAAAAACGCAGGTCGCGGGATGCGTACAGCGGCTCAGGTTTACCTTCGCCACGGCGTACCATCGCCACGTAAGGCTGTGGACGTTGATCCGAGCTGCTGATGGCAATCGTAGCACCCATCAGGGTTGGGTCTTGGTGTGGCAACGCAATCGGTGGATTGACGGCAACGGTATTGCTAGGTTGGCTGACACAGCCGGCCAGAGACAGGACGGCCAGTAATGGCAGGAGAAATTTTTTCATTGTGCGCACAATCCTTTAGCCTAAAAACTTTATATAAACGTGTCGAGACGTTGATGCTTTAAGAGGCAGCATAATAAACAACCCGCGATCGGGGTAAAAGAGCAAAACGGCAATATTTTCCGCTCCAGTCGCAAGTCGCATGACGGTCTGCGGCCAGTTTCACTCTTACCATGAAACGCGTGTCATCTGATGGGCGAGGTGCGCCGTAATTTGCGCAATGTAAAGGGCGTAAAAAATCGGAAGATATAGCACGCGCACCAGACACGTTAGAACTTGTCGGCGCGTAACACGCGTACCTCAGATAGCCACTGCACCAAGGCGTAATCTTGCCCGAACTCTTGCATGATCTCCGTGGCCAGCGCTTCTGCGGTAGCGGTAGCGGTGAGCAATTCAAGCTGAATGTTCTCGTTGGCATCAAAGCTGCCGCGTTTTTCACCGTGATCGCCTTTACCGCGCGCCGCCACAATGGTCCATCCGCGGATCTGGCGGCGGTTAAACAGATCGACCAGATCGTTTTCCAAGATGGCCTCGGTCACGATGGTCAGCAAGGTGCGGGTATGAAACTGCATGTACACTCCTTTATATATGGGCGTAGCTTATATGGGTAGCGTATGGGTGTAGCGTTGATTGCATTATTCCATCCGATGCCTTTCATCAGGCTTATGCCATCAGGTACAGATTGCTCATCTGAGATACTACCGTGCGGGTCTACGCCGCCCACTGGGCAAATTGGTAATACAGCGGAACGCCCAGCAGTACGTTAAATGGAAACGTGATCCCCAAGGCCGCGCCCAGTGAAATGGCCGGATTAGCCTGTGGGATCGCCATCCGCATGGCGGCAGGGGCGGCGATATAGCTAGCCGAGGCGGCGAGCAGTGCCATTAAGGTCATGCCGCCGACAGATAACCCCATCAGCAGGGCAAAGCCAATCCCCACCCAGCTCAGCAGCACCGGTAGCCCCAATCCCATTAAGAGTAGTGTGAGACCATGTTGGCGCAGTGAACTGAATTTGCCCGCCACCACCAGACCCATCTCTAACAAGAACAACGTCAGCACCGGCTTGAACAAGTCAAGATAGAGTTTGTCCAGTGGCTTGATCCCCTCGGGGCCCGCGAGCACACCGATGAGCATCCCGCCGAGCAACAGTACGATACTTTTGCCTAATAGCACCTCATGCAGCAATTTCCCCCAGCCATGACCACGCGGTTTTTCGTTATCACGGCTGCCTCGGCGTGCCAAGATCACCCCAATCACCAGCGCAGGCATTTCCAGCAATACCAAGAACAGCGTGGTTTGTGATTCATAGGCAATCTGATGGCGGCTTAAAAACGCCACCCCAACGGCGAAAGTCACCACCGAGACCGAACCATAGTGCGCCGCCAAACTGGCTGCATCAGGGCGGGGGAGGGCAGCGAAACGCAGTACAGGATAAACCAGCAGCGGGATCACCACGCCCATCAGCAGCACCCACAAGCTTTGCGGTAACACCTGCAACAGGGGTTGCTTGGCCAGCTCTAGCCCACCTTTAATGCCGATCGCCAGCAGCAAAAATACGGACAGCGTATCGTATAAAGACGGGGGCAATTTTAAGTCTGAGCGGGCTAAACCGGCCAGCAGCCCGAGCAGGAAGAATAAAACAACCGGATCCATCGGTGTGCTGACTCCTTTGATACCAGAAGGGAGATAATTTGGCGCAATAGAACGAATCTACTACAATGGTTCAACAAAAAAAACGCTTAAAAACAATAAGGTATTAGCATGCCGCTTTAGCGTATTGCCGCGGTTGGCCAGGGAGCAGACATAGCCTTGGTCAATAAGCATCTCGCAGCATATTTGATAATAAAGAAGCGGCACGTGCACGGTCATCAATAGAGGGAAGTCTATGATACAAGAACAGATCATCGCTAAGTTGCAGGCCGCCTTTGCGCCGTTGCATCTGGACGTCATTAATGAAAGCCATCGCCACAATGTACCGGCTGGTTCGGAAAGTCATTTCAAAGTCGTACTGGTGAGTGATGCGTTTTGTGGGCAGCGTCTGTTAGCGCGCCATCGCGCGGTAAACGCCGCCTTAGCTGAGGAACTTGCGCATCATATTCATGCGTTAGCGTTGCATACTTACACACTGGAAGAGTGGGCCGCGATTCAGGGCGATTTCCCTGATTCACCGCAGTGTCTGGGTGGCAATAAGCGCTAAGTAGCACAGTAACCCTGATGTAAACAGATAATTAACCACAAAACCGGGGTGACCCGGTTTTTTTATTTGTGTTAATGACATGTGGTGCAGTTGGTGTTGCCAAATGTTTCGGTTTTTATTTTTTGTGTGATAATAAATCAACCGTCACGTTTTTCTGAGTGTGAGGCACCGATCACATTATTGAATATTGGCTCGTTTAAGCCTGCGTTTTTACCTCAATTTTGTGTGCTTTGTGTCAGAGAGAACCGCTTTGAGAATGGCATCAAAGAAGACAAAAATGCTAAAATATGCATCTTGTAATGGGTTTACATCTGTTACGGCTGTAGCGAAAGTTTTAAGAGTTTAACAGCGGGAATGGCGGTGAGCCGGCGGCGAAATGACAGGACGATTTTTGCCTACAGGTTCGATAAATCACATTCTCCACAGGCTCGGGTAAAGGCGTCAGGATGTCGTTTCTTGCTCGGACAAATCTTTCTTTCCTTCCCGATAAAGTAGTGCAAGTGAATATGATTACAATTACAAAGGGTCTGGATCTCCCTATTGCGGGTGTGCCGACGCAAGTAATCCATGATGGTCCGACCATCAACCAAGTCGCTACGCTAGGCGAAGAGTACATTGGTATGCGCCCTACCATGCATGTGCATGAAGGGGATGTGGTGAAAAAAGGCCAGGTTCTGTTTGAAGAC
This sequence comes from Plesiomonas sp. ZOR0011, assembly GCF_000800945.1. Classification (NCBI taxonomy): domain Bacteria; kingdom Pseudomonadati; phylum Pseudomonadota; class Gammaproteobacteria; order Enterobacterales; family Enterobacteriaceae; genus Plesiomonas; species Plesiomonas sp. ZOR0011. The sequence continues at coordinate 43,279 of NZ_JRKB01000009.1, read as the reverse complement.
AAAAAGAACCCAGGCGTGAAATTCACCGCACCTGCCAGTGGAAAGGTTGTAGCAATCAACCGAGGTGCCAAGCGTGTGTTGCAATCTGTTGTGATTGCCGTTGAAGGTGACGAACAAATTACCTTCAAGCAATACAGTGCAGACGAATTAACGACGCTGGATCGTCAGCAAGTTAAAGACAATCTTATCGAGTCCGGCCTGTGGACTGCGTTCCGTACCCGTCCGTTCAGTAAAGCGCCAGCCGTAGACAGTGAGCCAGTGGCCATTTTCGTTACGGCGATGGATACCAATCCATTGGCAGCGAATCCGGAAGTGGTGATCAACGAGCAGGCTGATGCTTTCGTTCAGGGTCTGAATGTACTGACTCGTCTGACTGACGGCAAAGTGCACCTGTGTAAAGCGCCGGGCGCGAAGATCCCATTCACCACCGATGCACAAGTGGTGATCACCGAGTTTGCCGGTCCGCATCCTGCAGGTCTGGCGGGCACGCATATCCATTTCTTGGAGCCAGTTAGCCTGAATAAGATCGTTTGGCATATTGGTTATCAGGACGTGATTGCGGTCGGTAAACTGTTTACTACCGGTGAGCTGTACACCGATCGCGTGATCGCGCTGGGTGGCCCACAGGTGAACAATCCGCGTCTGATCCGTACCCGTCTGGGTGCCAGCACCGAGCAGCTGGTAGCCGGTGAGCTGAAAGACGGTGAAAACCGTGTGATTTCCGGTTCTGTACTGAACGGGACTATCGCTGCTGACAGCCATGCATTCTTGGGTCGTTTCCACAACCAGATTTCTGTGCTGCTGGAAGGTCGTGAGAAAGAGTTTATGGGCTGGCTGGTGCCGGGCGTAAACAAATACTCCCTGACTCGCACCACACTGGCGCACCTGTTTAAGAAGCACCTGTTCAAATTTACTACCGCAACTCAGGGCAGTGAGCGTGCCATGGTGCCTATCGGCAGCTATGAGCGTGTTATGCCGCTGGATATTCTGCCAACGCTGCTGCTGCGTGATCTGATTGTGGGTGATACTGACGGTGCGCAGACATTGGGTTGTCTGGAACTGGATGAAGAAGACTTGGCGCTGTGTACCTTTGTGTGCCCAGGCAAGTATGAGTATGCCCCAATCTTGCGTGATGTCCTGACCAAGATTGAGAAAGAAGGTTAATCGAGATGGGTTTGAAACACGCTCTTGAAAAGCTCGAACATCATTTCGAGCCAGGCGGCAAGTACGAGAAGTTCTATGCCGTATACGAAGCCGTGGCTACCATTTTCTATACGCCGGGTACTGTTACCCGTACGTCTGCCCACGTTCGTGACGGGATAGACCTTAAGCGTATGATGATCATGGTGTGGATCGCCGTATTCCCAGCCCTGTTTTGGGGTCTGTACAATACCGGTGCACAGGCCATTATTGCCCTGAACCACATGTACGGTGCTGAGCAACTGGCTCAGATCGTTGCCGGTGACTGGCACTACTCTCTGGTTGAAGCGCTGGGTGGTTCGATGACCGCGGCTGACGCTGGCTGGGGCAGTAAAATGCTGCTGGGTGCAACCTACTTCCTGCCAATCTTTGCCGTGGTATTTGCGGTAGGTGCGACATGGGAAGTACTGTTTGCTATCGTGCGCGGCCATGAAGTTAACGAAGGTTTCTTCGTAACCTCTATTCTGTTTGCCCTGATTGTTCCGCCGACTCTGCCATTGTGGCAAGCCGCGCTGGGTATCAGTTTCGGTGTTGTGGTCGCTAAAGAGATCTTTGGTGGTACTGGCCGTAACTTCCTGAACCCTGCTCTGGCTGGTCGTGCATTCCTGTTCTTTGCTTACCCAGCACAAATCTCCGGCGATCTGGTATGGACCGCTGCTGACGGTTTCTCTGGTGCGACCGCGCTGTCCCAGTGGGCAACTCAAGGTCAAGCAGGTCTGGTGCACAATGCAACCGGTCAAGCAATCACGTGGTTCGACGCATTCCTGGGTAACATTCCAGGCTCCATCGGTGAAGTGTCTACCCTGATGATCCTGCTGGGTGCGGCATTCCTGGTGTACATCCGTGTTGCTTCTTGGCGCATCATTGCCGGTGTCATGATCGGTATGGTGGTGACCTCTACGCTGTTTAACCTGATCGGCTCTGCAACTAACCCGATGTTTGCCATGCCTTGGTACTGGCATCTGGTGCTGGGTGGTTTTGCGTTCGGTATGGCGTTCATGGCGACTGACCCAGTATCAGCCTCTTTTACCAATAAAGGTAAGTGGTGGTACGGTGCGCTGATCGGCGTGATGGCAGTACTGGTTCGTGTGGTTAACCCGGCGTATCCGGAAGGTATGATGCTGGCAATTCTGTTTGCTAACCTGTTTGCCCCGATTTTCGACTATCTGGTGGTACAGGCAAACATCAAGCGGAGGAATGCGCGTAATGGCTAAGAGTAACGATAGCATCGCCAAAACGCTGCTGGTGGTAATTTCCCTCAGTCTGGTGTGCTCTATCATCGTAGCCGGTGCTGCGGTGGGTCTGAAGTCTACCCAGATTGAACAAAAGCAGCTGGATAAGCAGCGTAACATTCTGTCTGTTGCGGGCTTATTGCAGCCGAATGTCAATGTTAAAGAGACATTCAGCAAGTTCATCGAACCACGTCTGGTGGATCTGGCGACCGGCAACTTCGTTGAAGGTGATGCCGCTCACTACGACCAGCGCGCTGCGGATAAAGACCCTGCGCTGAGCATCAGCATCCCCGCTGATCAGGACGTAGCGAAGATCAAGCGTCGCGCGAAAGTGTCGGCGGTGTATCTGGTACGTGATACCGAAGGCAAGGTAACGCAAGTGATCCTGCCAGTACACGGTACCGGTCTGTGGTCCATGATGTACGCCTTCCTGGCGGTAGACATTGATGGCAACACCGTAAAAGGCATCACTTACTACGATCAGGGTGAAACCCCGGGTCTGGGCGGCGAAATTGAAAACCCGAACTGGCGTAAGCTGTGGGTTGGCAAGAAGCTGTTTGATGTCGACGGTAAGCCGGCAATTCATATCGTGAAAGGAACCGCACTGCCAAACGATCCGTATGCGATCGATGGTCTGTCAGGTGCAACTCTGACCGGTAACGGCGTACAGAACACCTTTGACTACTGGCTGAGCGAGAATGGCTTTGGTCCATTCCTGGCCAAGGTGCGTGCTGGAGAGTTGAACAATGGTTGATCGTAAAGAAATGAAAAAACTGTTGGTCGGCCCGGTACTGGATAACAACCCGATTGCACTGCAGATTCTGGGTATCTGTTCGGCACTGGCCGTGACCACCAAGATGGAAACCGCGTTTGTAATGACGCTGGCGGTAACTGTGGTAACCGCGTTCTCCAACTTGTTTATCTCACTGATTCGTAACCATATTCCGAACAGTGTGCGTATTATCGTGCAGATGGCGATCATCGCCTCGCTGGTAATCGTGGTAGACCAGGTGCTGAAGGCGTATGCCTATGAGATCTCCAAGCAGCTGTCGGTATTCGTTGGCCTGATCATCACCAACTGTATCGTAATGGGCCGTGCGGAAGCCTATGCAATGAAGTCGCCTCCAAAAGAGAGCTTCTTGGACGGTATCGGTAACGGTCTGGGCTACGGTGCGATCCTGCTGGCCGTTGCGTTCCTGCGTGAACTGATCGGTTCCGGCAAACTGTTCGGCGTGTCCATTCTGCCTCTGGTACAGGATGGTGGCTGGTATCAGAGCAACGGTCTGTTCCTGCTGGCACCAAGCGCATTCTTTATCATTGGTGGTCTGATTTGGGCTATCCGTACTTACAAGCCTGAACAAAACGAGAAGGATTAACGGCAGATGGAACATTATATCAGTCTGTTTGTCCGCTCTATTTTCATTGAAAATATGGCGCTGGGCTTCTTCCTGGGGATGTGTACTTTCCTGGCTGTGTCCAAGAAAGTGGCGACCTCGTTTGGTCTGGGTATCGCAGTAACCGTCGTTCTGGGTATTGCTGTTCCAGTTAACAACCTGGTGTTCAACCTGATCCTGAAAGACGGCGCACTGGTTGCTGGCGTTGATCTGAGCTTCCTGAGCTTCATCACCTTTATCGGTGTAATCGCAGCTCTGGTACAGATCCTGGAAATGGTGCTGGATAAGTTCTTCCCACCACTGTACAACGCGCTGGGCATCTTCCTGCCGCTGATCACCGTAAACTGTGCGATCTTCGGTGGCGTATCTTTCATGGTGCAGCGTGACTACAACTTCAGCGAATCCATCGTATACGGTATCGGCTCCGGTATCGGTTGGATGCTGGCGATTGTGGCTCTGGCCGGTCTGCGTGAGAAGATGAAGTATTCCGACGTACCGAAAGGTCTGCGTGGTCTGGGTATTACCTTTATCACTGTAGGTCTGATGGCGCTGGGCTTCATGTCCTTCTCCGGTATCCAGTTGTAATCAGGGCGTATAGGAACATTCAATGGAAATTATTCTTGGCGTAGTAATGTTCACCCTGATCCTGCTGGCATTGGTTTTGGTAATTCTGTTTGCCAAATCCAAGCTGGTAAGTTCCGGTGACATTACGATTGAAATCAACGGCGATCCTAACCTGACCATCACGACTCAGGCTGGCGGTAAGCTGCTGGGTGCTTTGGCAGCCAACGGGATTTTCGTTTCTTCAGCCTGTGGTGGCGGTGGCTCTTGTGGTCAGTGCCATGCCAAAGTGCTGGAAGGCGGCGGTGATGTACTGCCGACCGAACTGTCTCACATCACCAAGCGCGAAGCGGCAGAAGGTTGCCGTCTGGCTTGCCAGGTGAACGTGAAAGAAAACATGAAGATCGAGCTGCCAGAAGAGATCTTCGGCGTGAAGAAGTGGGAATGTGAAGTTATCTCTAACGATAACGTTGCTACCTTCATCAAAGAGCTGGTACTGGCTATTCCGGAAGGCGAAGAAGTGCCATTCCGTGCCGGTGGTTATATCCAGATCGAAGCGCCAGCGCACCACATTAAATACTCTGACTTCGATGTTCCTGAGGAATATCGTGAAGATTGGGACAAGTACAACCTGTTCCGTTATGAGTCAGTGGTTAATGAGCCAATCATCCGTGCATACTCCATGGCGAGCTATCCGGAAGAGAAGAGCATCATTATGCTGAACGTGCGTATCGCTACGCCGCCACCAAGCAACCCAGATGCCCCTCCAGGTCAGATGTCTTCTTTCATCTGGTCTCTGAAGAAGGGTGACAAGGTGACCATTTCTGGTCCATTTGGTGAGTTCTTCGCCAAAGACACCGACAACGAAATGGTGTTCATCGGTGGTGGTGCGGGTATGGCGCCAATGCGTTCCCACATTTTCGACCAGTTGAAGCGTCTGCACTCCAAGCGTAAGATGAGCTTCTGGTATGGTGCTCGTTCTAAGCGCGAAATGTTCTATGTAGAAGATTTCGATATGCTGGCAGCTGAGAACCCGAACTTTACGTGGAATGTGGCGTTGTCTGATCCGTTACCGGAAGACAACTGGACCGGTTACACCGGTTTCATCCACAACGTGATTTACGAGAACTATCTGCGTGATCACGAGGCGCCGGAAGACTGCGAATTCTACATGTGTGGTCCTCCAATGATGAACGCCGCGGTCATTAAGATGCTCAAAGATCTGGGCGTTGAAGATGAAAACATTCTGCTGGATGACTTTGGTGGTTGATATCCCGCATGTTTGTAAAAACTAAGCAATGGCTAGCCCTGGTCGGGCTGGCCTTTTTTCTAAGTGGGTGTAATGACAGTTCGTCAAACGAACAGATTGCCCTGCAAGGCCAAACGATGGGGACCTATTACTCCATCAAGTACATTAACCAAGATAATTTGCCAGCGCCGGAGCAGGTGAAAACCGAAATCGATAAGCGTCTCGAACTGGTCAATGACCAGATGTCGACCTATCGACCGAAATCCGAGCTGAGCCGCTTTAACAGCAGTACCGCCGTTAACACGCCATTTGCCGTGTCGGCCGATACTGCCAAAGTGGTGCGTGAAGCACTGCGCATCAATCAAGTGACGCACGGTGCACTGGATGTGACCGTAGGGCCGCTGGTGAACCTGTGGGGCTTTGGTCCAGAAGGTCGCCCAGACAAAGTGCCAACGCCTGAAGCGCTGGCGGAGCGCAAAGCGCGCGTCGGTATTCGTCATTTGTCGGTACAGGGCGATGCGCTGGTGAAAGCGATCCCTGAGCTGTATGTCGATTTGTCATCGATTGCCAAAGGGTTTGGTGTCGATCAGGTGGCCGAGTATTTAGCGTCGCTTGGGATCCAAAACTACATGGTGGAGATTGGCGGCGAAGTGCGCCTGCACGGTCATAACGCACAGGGTAACCCGTGGCGTATCGCCATTGAAAAGCCGGTTGCGGGGGTAGACCAAACCGCGCAGGAAATTATCGCGCCGGGAAATATGGCGATTGCTACCTCTGGTGATTACCGCAATTACTTTGAGCAAGATGGGAAGCGTTATTCGCACACCATTGACCCGCGCACCGGCGAGCCGATCCAGCACAAGATGGTGTCTATCACCGTGCTGGCACCAACGTGTATGGAAGCTGATGGTCTGTCGACCGGTCTGAATGTCTTGGGCGAGGAAGAAGCGCTCAAAGTGGCTAACGCTCACAACATTGCGGCCTTTATGATCATCAAAACTGCCGATGGCTTCAAAGAAGTGGCCACCGAGGCGTTTAAACCCTATCTGCAAAAGCAACCGTAAGGAGCTTCGATGACCGTATTTATTGCTACGTTTGCGGTATTTGTGTTGGTCATTGCCGGTATGGCAATTGGCTATATTGTGCAGAAGAAAAGCATTCATGGCAGCTGTGGCGGAATTGCCAGTTTAGGTCTGGAAAAAGTCTGTAACTGCCCTGAGCCGTGCGATAAGCGTAAAGCTAAAATGGCGGAAGAAGCCCGTTTGGCCAAGCTGCAGGAAAATCGCATCATCTGATGCTTGCACGCACTATCTGCCTGCTCTCACCCGCGTTGTGCGAACTGCGCGTAAACGCGGAGCGAGGCGCGATGGTACTGATAATTGGCCCCTGTCACGACAGGGGCTTTTTTCTGCCTGCTGGATTGTCATTCAGCTATCACTGCATGTATATTTATACAGTGATGCGAGGCGGGTATGCGGAAGATTATTCATATTGATATGGACTGCTTTTATGCAGCAGTCGAAATGCGCGACAACCCCAAATTGCGCCATGTACCGTTGGCTATCGGCGGGCGAAGTGAGCGGCGTGGGGTGATCAGCACCTGTAATTATGTGGCGCGCCGTTTTGGCGTGCACAGTGCCATGCCTACCGCGCAAGCCTTTAAGCTGTGTCCGCATCTGACACTATTACCTGGGCGGATGGATGTGTACAAACGGGTTTCACAACAGCTGCATGCCATTTTCCGCCGCTATACCCCGCGTATCGAACCTCTGTCATTGGATGAAGCCTATTTAGATGTCACCGAGTGCAGCTTATTCCACGGCTCGGCGACCTGGATTGCCGAGGATATTCGGCGTGCTATCCGCGAAGAGTTACAGCTTACTGCCTCCGCGGGTGTTGCACCGGTAAAGTTTCTGGCCAAAATCGCCTCCGACATGAATAAGCCCGATGGGCTGTATGTGATTCGCCCAGAGCAAATGCCGGATTTTGTCGCCGCATTGCCGCTCAATAAAATCCCCGGTATTGGCAAAGTCTCAGCGCAAAAACTGGCCGATATGGGGCTGTATACCTGCGCCGATGTTCATCGTGTGGAGCTGAAAACGTTAGCCGACAAGTTTGGCAAGCAAGGCCATATGCTGTGGCAACGCAGTCAGGGGATTGATGAGCGGGAAGTTAACCCTGATCGGCAGCGCAAATCGGTTGGGGTAGAGCGCACCTTAGCTGAAGATATTAACTCGCTCGATGAGTGCCGCCGGTTGGTGACGGAGTTGTATCCCGAATTAGAGCGTCGCTTGCAGCGGGTGAGTCCGTCTTTGGCGATTGCGCGGCAAGGGGTGAAGCTTAAGTTTTCCGATTTTCAGCTCACCACCCAAGAGCATGTCTATCCGGTGTTGTGCCTCGATGATTTGTTGCAACTGGCCGAGTCGGTTTGGCAGCGCTGCGAAGGGCGTGGGGTGCGTTTAGTCGGCTTGCACGTTACCTTGCTTGACCCACAATTGATTCGGCAATTGGCTTTGCCGTGGAGCTAGTGGCAGACTGCGCATCACGTACTTAGCGGAATAAATGAGCGGCATAAAAAAGGGTTGTCCCTATGGACAACCCTTTTGTCATCGATAATCGGCCAGATAGCCTTACCGGCGATTAACCACGCGCAGGAATGTTTTTCAGCAGCATGGTCAGCAATTGCCAGTATTTATCGACGCTAGCAATGTGTACGCGCTCATCTGGTGAGTGTGGGCCACGAATGGTTGGGCCGACAGACACCATGTCCATCTGTGGGTATGGCTCTTTAAACAGGCCACACTCCAGACCGGCGTGGATCACCATGATGTTCGGGGTTTTGCCGAACATGTCTTGGTAGGTTTCACGCACCACTTGCATGATTGGTGAGCTGTTGTCTGGTTTCCAGCCTGGGTAGCCGCCGGTGAACTCAGCGTTTGCGCCCGCCAATTGAGCCAGCGCTTTGAGCATGTTTTGCACGCCACAACGGCCACTGTCGATCAGAGAACGGATCAGGCAGACAATTTTCACTTCGCTGTCAGAGGTGGTAACGACACCGACGTTCAACGAGGTTTCCACCACGCCCGGCACGGCATCGCTCATGCGCATCACGCCGTTCGGGCAGCTGTGCAGCAGCGCCAGCAGACGTTGCTGTGCATCGTGGGCGAAAATTTGAGCCGGTTGCGCGGCGTTATCCAGCAGGATAGTCAGGTTTGGCTCGATCGCGCCCAGCTCGTTTTTCTGAATTTCAGTGAACTTGCTTACCAGCGCTTGCAGACGCTCTACGTTGGCATGTGGCAGCACAAAGGTCGCAGCACCTTCACGAGGAATTGCGTTACGCAGGGTACCACCGTGAATGTCAGACAGACGCAGACCCAGCTCTTCAGCGTGACCGAACAGGAAACGGCCCAGCATCTTGTTAGCGTTGCCCAGATACAGGTGGATATCACCGCCGGAGTGGCCGCCTTTCAGACCTTTTACGGTCAGGGTGAAGGCGTGCATGCCCGCAGGTGTCGCTTCACGGCTCACTGGCAGGGTCAAAGTGGCATCGATACCACCGGCGCAACCCATGTAAATCTCACCTTCTTCTTCCGAGTCGGTGTTGATCAGGATTTCGCCTTGCAGCCAGTTTGGTTGCAGACCAAATGCACCGGTCATTCCGCTTTCTTCATCGATAGTCAGCAGCACTTCCAGTGGACCGTGCTCCAGATCAGATGATGCGACCACTGCCAGTGCAGAAGCCATACCGATACCGTTGTCCGCGCCCAGTGTAGTGCCTTGGGCTTTAACCCACTCACCATCAATATAAGGACGGATCGGATCACGGGTGAAGTCATGCTCAGTGTCGTTGTTCTTTTGCGGCACCATGTCCAAATGCGCTTGCAGCACCACCGGCTTACGGTTTTCCATGCCTGGCGTTGCTGGCTTACGGATCAGAATGTTGCCGACCTGATCACGCTCAACGTGCAGATTTTGGCTACGCGCCCACTCCACAATGTAGTTTGCCAGCGCTTCTTCGTGATGCGATGGGTGTGGAATAGAGCAGATCTTTTCGAAAAATTGCCACAAAGGTTGTGGTGACAGATGGCCCAATTGAGACACGGCGTGAACTCCTTTCGGGTGCCTGACAAAACAGCAATGAAGGGATACTGCTGTGTGGCCCCGTATTGTCAGTAATAGTGGAATCAACCCTGCGCTATTTATAACTACGTTGTCAAATAAAACAGCGTGTTATTTGGCAAATGCAGGTTTATGAGTCACAGCATACCACTGCCATTGCAGAAGCAAAAAATGATCTGCCGTTTTCTGCGATAGATTTTACCCACATGACTGGCCGTAAAAGAGGTGACCCACGCGGCACATGCTATTTCACCGATAAGACAATGAGTTGCAAACGCTGAATTGTTGCGCTCTATCTGTAATTTTTAGATCAAGAATGATGGGGTATTTTAGTGCTGAAAGGTTTTTGCGTGATTCATATCACTTTTTCTTGTAATTAAATTCCGAAGTGGTATTATTTTGAGCGTTGAGAAAAGCAACACAACAACATGCAACGCAACTTTAGAAAGCTTAAGGATTAAGCCCGTGTCTCACGCCTCCAAGGAACTGAGAACAAGTTAAAGGCGCCGCATTGGTCTTTAGTAACACTTGTTAATGAGGTGATTTATGCAAGGTATTTATTGCGATTTGTTCTGGAACCGTCGTGGTGTCTATACCGGACAACAGTTTGTTTATCCACGCGAGTTCGGCTACCGAATTTTCTGATTACCGGTTTCACTACCCGGTAATGATGGCAACATTGAACGATTTTGTTCATCCCTATTGGTCTATCAGTGAATTATGATGGCCCACACCTGATTCCTAGGTATTTTTACCACCTTCCAGCGAAGGTGGTTTTTTTTGCCTGCAATTTACCAGTGCTGTAAAAAGCAGCAGTTGGCCGCACAATCCTTCAAAAGATTGCATATATCGCAGATTCTCTGCCTGAATCACTGGTTTTTGTCTGGTGTTGTCTCTATAATCGCGCCCCAACAGTTTTTAGCTCTTTTTTAGGTAAATTGGCAAACGTTTGCCACTGCATGCATACCAAGACCGATTTCACTAGGCTGTCGGGTTATCTGGCATTCTACTGAAATCGTTTTTATTCTTGATAACGTGTTACGTCCAACAAAATTGAAACGCAATGCCGCTGAGTACGGGTTGCGATCGGGGTTATCGCCATGACAGAAAAATATATCGTCAGCTGGGACATGCTGCAGATCCACGCCCGTAAATTGGCTCACCGTTTGCTGCCAGCCGAGCAGTGGAAAGGCATTATCGCGGTTAGCCGCGGTGGTCTGGTACCGGCAGCCTTGCTGGCTCGTGAACTGGGCATTCGTCATGTAGATACCGTGTGTATCTCTAGCTATGACCACGATCATCAGCGCGCCCTGACGGTGCTTAAGCGTGCCGAAGGGGATGGCGAAGGCTTCCTGCTGGTTGACGATCTGGTGGATACCGGTGGTACCGCTAAGGTGCTGCGTGAGATGTATCCGAAAGCGCACTTTGTGACAATGTTTGCTAAGCCGGCGGGTCGCCCACTGGTTGATGACTATGTGATTGATATTCCACAAGACACTTGGATTGAACAGCCGTGGGATATGGGTATCACTTTTGTCCCGCCAGTTGCAGAACGTGACTAAATATTGACTAAACGCCTCGCATCTTGCGGGGCGTTTTCTTATGCTGTGGCGTAAACTCGACAACATCATCGGATGACAGGAGTGTTGTACGTCAATGAGTGAACCTATCAACCGCTCGCAAAGTCTGTTTAAGCCGCAGGTTAATCAGCAGGAAACCTCGACGATTGCCCGTCGCCAACCGCGTATTGCCAATCCACAAATTAACTCCTCTTTAGATGGTCGAACTGAACCTAGCTGGTATCGGGTCTTGAACCGTCCGCAATGGATTTGGCGCGGTATCAACCCTATCGATTTGGAAGCCACACTGGCGCGCATTGCAGTTAGCGATGCAGAGCGCACTCAGCCTCATTTGCTCGATACCGTGATTGGCTATCGCAGCGGTAACTGGATTTACGAATGGGCCAATCAGGCCATGCAGTGGCAGCAAAAAGCGCTGGATGCCGGCGATCAGTCGCAGGCCGGTGAACATTGGCTACAGGCTGCATTGCATTACAGCGTGGCCAGTTATCCGCATCTGCGCGGTGACCATTTGGCCGAGCAAGTCGAAGTGCTGGCTAACCGCGCTTACAAAGAGGCGGCGCATTGCTTGGGTTACAAGGTACGCGAACTGTCATTGCGCCATGAAGGACATCCGTTGCAGGCATATTTACACCTGCCGGGCGATGAAGGCCCTTATCCGGTCGTGATGCTGTGTGGTGGTCTTGATAGCCTGCATAGCGACTCGTATCGCTTGTTCCGCGAATATCTGGCCCCGCGTGGTATTGCCATGGTGACCATGGATATGCCATCGGTCGGCGCGTCTTCACGCTGGACGCTAACCCAAGACACCAGCTGTTTGCATCAGGTATTGCTGCACCATCTGGAGCAAGAGCCGTGGGTCGATCATCATAAAGTGGTGATTTTAGGGATCCGGTTTGGTGCCAATGCCGCGCTCCGGCTGGCGTTTTTGGAGCCGCAGCGTCTGCGCGGCGTCGCTTGTCTGGGCGCTGTGGTGCACCATCTGCTGTGCAGCCCACGTCAGTTTGACCAAGTGCCGCAGATGTATGTGGATATGCTGGCGAGCCGTTTGGGCATCGATGCCTCGGCGGAAGGGTTATTGCGCGCCGAACTGCAAAGTTACTCGCTGAAAAACCAAGGGCTATTGGGCCGACGTTGTCAGGTGCCGGTATTGGCGGCGGGAATTGAGGGCGATCCGTTCTGCCCAGAAGAAGAAAACCGCTTTATCGCGATGTCTTCGGTAGAAGGACGACGCTTAAAAATTCCGTCCAGCCCTCTGCCAACCGGCTTCCAACGGGCTATGGAACAAATTGCTGATTGGATAGAACAAAAACTAATATAAAACAGCTTGCCAGCTCTCCGGTATTTGCTGCAAGAATAGGCAAATCACCAAGGAGGTGCATATGCTGGTTCTCGGGCAACCCCGCTCTAAGCTGATCAGAAAACTGACTGCTCTTGGCCCTTACCTGCGTGAAAGCCAGTGTCTGGAGCAGCAGTTTTTCTTCGATTGTCTGGCTGTTTGCGCCAATCCACGTCTACCCACCGAAAAACGAGAGTTTTGGGGCTGGTGGCTGGAGTTACAGGCTGATGCGGATCGTCAGGCGCTAACCTATCAGTATCGCTTTGGTTTTTACGATAAGAACGGTGATTGGTTGGAAAAACCGTTACCGGATAAAACCATTGCTGATGAAGTTCACAATACCCTGCGGGTGTTCTATCCGCGATTACGCCAATTACTACACAGTTTGGAGATTGAACTGCAGCCTGCGCCCGGCGTATGTGGCATAGATCTCAATACGGCGGCCTGAACCTGCAACAGCGTGCTGAATCGTGAAAATTTTTGTGCAGTCAGTTGGCAGCGCCGCTGCAAGCTGCTACAACAAAGATTCACTTTTTTTCAGCCAAAGCAGGATTCAGGCATTATCCCATGAGCAGTTGTCAAACCATCGTTGTGAAATTGGGTACCAGTGTGCTGACAGGCGGTTCACGGAAGTTGAACCGCGCACACATGGTGGAGCTCGTCCGACAGTGTGCACAGATGCAGCAAGCCGGCCACCGTATGGTGATCGTAACGTCCGGTGCTATTGCTGCCGGTCGTGAACACTTGGGCTACCCCGATCTCCCCCCCACGATGGCGTCGAAACAACTGCTGGCAGCGGTGGGGCAAACATGCCTGATCCAGCTTTGGGAGCAGCTATTCTCAATTTACGGCCTCAACATCGGGCAGATGTTACTGACCCGTGCTGACTTGGAGGATCGCGAGCGTTTTCTGAACGCCCGCGATATGCTGCGCGCCTTACTCGATCAGAATATTGTGCCGGTCATCAACGAAAACGATGCCGTCGCCACCACTGAAATCAAAGTGGGCGATAACGATAATTTGTCAGCGCTGGCGGCGATTTTGGCCGAAGCCGACAAACTGATTTTGCTCACTGACCAAGAAGGCTTGTTTACCGCAGACCCTCGCAAACACCCTGATGCCGAGCTCATTCGCGAAGTCCACGCCGTGGATGATACTTTGCGTGCTCTGGCCGGTGACAGCGTATCCGGTTTAGGTACTGGCGGCATGAGCACCAAGCTACAAGCGGCCGATGTGGCCAATCGCGCCGGTATCGAGGTGGTTATTGCAGCGGGGAGCCGAGCGCATGTGATTGCCGATGTGGTCGCTAATCATTCCGTGGGCACCCGTTTTCATCCACAAACTACGCCATTAGAAAACCGTAAGCGCTGGATTTTCGGGCCACCACCGGCGGGTGAATTGCAGGTAGATGATGGCGCGGCGCAAGCCATTTTACAGCGTGGCAGCTCTTTATTGCCAAGTGGCGTGGTCAGCGTAAGCGGTACCTTCTCGCGCGGTGAAGTGCTGCGAGTGCGGGCACCGAATGGCAAAGAGATTGCTCGTGGCATGAGCCGTTACAACAGTGATGCGCTCAGTTTGATAGCCGGACGCCAGTCGCAAGAAATTGCCGACATTTTGGGCTACGAATACGGACGGGTGGTGATCCACCGCGATGATCTGATTCTGATTTAAGGGTAAGACAATGAATCGTTTAACGGATATGGGGTATGCCGCCAAACAGGCGTCATACCGTTTAGCTACCTTAAGTTCAGCCCAAAAGAATCAGGCCTTACATCTGATTGCCGATGAGCTGGTGGCGCGGGAAGCTGAAATTCTGGCGGCGAATGCCCGTGATTTGTTTGCCGCCGAAGCGGCCGGTTTGAGCAGTGCGATGCTCGACCGCCTGCGTCTGACGCCTGAGCGTCTACAAGGAATTGCCAGCGATGTGCGTCAGGTTAGCCGCTTGCATGATCCGGTCGGCGAAGTGATCGACGGTAGTCGTTTGGATAATGGGCTGGCTCTGGTGCGCCGCCGCGTTCCGCTTGGGGTGATTGGCACCATTTATGAGGCGCGCCCGAATGTGACCATTGATGTGGCGAGCTTATGCCTGAAAACCGGGAATGCGGTGATTTTACGCGGTGGTAAGGAAACCGTGCACACCAATCAGGCGATGGTGGCCGTTATTCAGCATGCGTTGGCAGAATGCAATTTACCGGCAGCTGCGGTGCAGTCGATTGACGATCCAGATCGGGCGTTGGTGACCGAATTGCTGACACTGGATAAGTATGTCGACATGATTATCCCACGCGGTGGTTCAGGGTTGCAGGCCTTGTGCCGTGAACAAGCCACCATCCCCGTGATTACCGGCGGTATTGGTGTGTGTCATATGTTTGTGGATGCCAGTGCCGATTTGATTGGCGCCGTGAGCGTGATTGAAAACGCCAAAGTGCAACGTCCGAGCGTGTGTAACGCCTTGGAAACCCTGTTGGTGCATCGCCATATTGCGGCCGATTTTTTGCCAGAATTGGCCAATTATTTGCACAGTTTGGGCGTGACTTTACATGCTTGCCCAGAAAGTCTGGCGTTGCTGCAGGCGGCCGGTACACGCGCGCAGGTGATCCCGGTGCAGGCCGAAGATTATGTGGATGAGTGGTTGTCGCTGGACTTGAACGTCAAAATTGTTGGCGATCTGGATGAAGCGATTGGCCATATCAACCACCACGGTAGCGGCCACAGTGAAAGCATTCTGACTCAGACGCTGGCGCATGCAGATCGCTTTACCTTAGAAGTGGATGCCGCTGCGGTATATGTTAACGCCAGCACTCGTTTTACTGACGGTGGCCAGTTTGGTTTGGGCGCCGAAGTGGCAGTCAGTACGCAAAAACTGCATGCGCGTGGGCCGATGGGTTTAGAAGCCCTGACCACCTATAAGTGGATTGGCTACGGGGATAATCTAATCCGCAAATAACCACTTGTTTTAATTAGCAAACTTATTATTGACGCCGTCCGGTTATGCCGGGCGGCGTTTTTATTTTCGCCAAACTGACATTTTTGACCGCAAAAAAACGGCGCTCTTCTATGCTGATTAAAGGCATCTGTATGTCATAACCAGAAATGCAGCAAGGAACACGATTATGCGCCTTTTCTTATTCAGGAATGCTCAGCTTCCGCATGTTTCTTCTTTGCCCCACGCTGGTGCGTCTCGTCGCTTTGCTGCGTTGCTGACGCTGTGCTTTTCCTTGCTGTGGCTTACTGGCTGCGATGGTGATAAGACCGCAGCTGAAAGTGGCGCCGCGCCTGCGGCCATGCCGGTCAAAACCTTACGCTTACAAGGCCAAGAAGTGCCAGAGGATTTCTCCTTTGTCGGCCTGACCAAGAGCTCGCAACAGGTCAACATTGTGTCGCGCGTAAATGGCTTTCTGGATAAGCAGGTGTATCAAGATGGCGCCATGGTAAAGCAGGGGCAGACCTTGTTTTTAGTGGATGCCAAACCGTTCCAAGCGCAGTTACAAGCCGCGCAGGCCGCCTTGTCGCAGCAAAAAGCCAATTTGCTTGTCGCCCAACAAAACTTACGGCGCATTAAGCCACTTGCCGCGCAAAATGCGGCAAGCCAAAAGGATCTGGATCAGGCGATAGGGCAGGAAAAATCCGCGCAAGCGCAAGTCGAAATGGCCAAAGCGCAAGTGGTGCAGGCGCAGTTAAATTTGGGCTATGCCACCATCAAATCGCCATTAACCGGGATCAGCGGTGAAGCTCTGATTGATGAAGGCACCTATGTCACCGCTAGCGACAAATTGACCTATGTGGCGGCGTTGTCTCCTATGTGGGTCAATTTCAGTATCTCGGAAGCTCAATCGTTAAAGCGCGATGAAATGATGCGCCAAGGGCTGCTGCGCTATCCGGGTGACAGCAAGTTTGATGTGCAACTGACGCTGTCGGATAACTCGGTGTATCCAGAAAACGGCCGCATCACTTTTGCTAATGCCGAATATGACTCGAAAACCGGCACTTTTTTGGTGCGGGCGAGCTTCAATAATGCCGATGGCAAATTACGCCCAGGGCAGTTTGTTCGCGTGACCGTGAAAGGAGCAGTACGGCCAAATGCGCTTTTAGTGCCGCAGTCGGCGGTGATGCAGGGCGCCAATGGACACTTTGTCTGGGTGGTGAACAAAGATAATAAAGCTGAATATCGGGCGGTTACGGTCGGTAGCTACGTGGGCCATGACTGGTTAATCGAACAAGGTTTACAACCGGGCGAGCAGGTGGTGGTAGAAGGCGGCATGATGCTGCGTCCTGATACGCCAGTGGTTGCCACCGAGGTGAGTGCGACGGATTTGAAAGCGGCTGACGCCGTATCAGCGGGAACGTCGAAATCAGAGTCGGTGCCTGCACCGAAACCCGATCAGAAGCCAGCACAGGCGCAATAATCAGGGGGCAGGATCATGTTTTCCCGTGTATTTATTGAACGACCGATTTTTGCCACGGTGTTGTCGCTGGTGATTGTGTTGGCGGGTGTCATTTCGGCCATGAATCTGCCGGTGGAGCAATACCCGTCGATGACGCCAGTACAGGTGCAGGTCACGGCGGTCTATCCGGGCGCGGATGCGCAGACGTTATCCCAGTCGGTGGCCGGCCCCATCGAGGCACAAATCAACGGCGTGGATAACATGCTGTACATGACGTCCAGCTCCTCGTCGAACGGGCAGATGAACATCAGCGTCTATTTCTCGCTAGATACCGATCCGGATATTGCACAGGTACAGGTGCAAAACCGCGTCAGTCTGGCTCTACCTCAACTGCCGCAAGCGGTACAGCAAAATGGCGTACAGGTGCAAAAACGCTCGTCCAGTATCTTGATGTTGGTGGGAGTCTATTCGCCGGATAACCGCTATAACGCCGATTATATTGCTAATTACGCGAACGTTTATGTGCTGGATGCGATTAAACGTATCCCTGGGGCAGGGCAAGCGTCAGTCATGGGGTCGGCAGATCAGGCCATGCGCATCTGGCTAAACCCTGAAAAGATGGCCAATTTAGGGGTGACAACCGATGATGTGCAGCAAGCGGTCGCCAATCAAAACAAATTGTTCAGTGCCGGTCAGATAGGGCAAGCGCCCAACCCACAGGGGACTCAATTGACTTATCCGGTGGTGACACAAAACCCGTATGTTGAGCCGTCTGAGTATGAAAGCATTATCTTACGGGCGCAAAATAACGGCGCGGCGCTGGTGCGGTTGCAAGATGTCGCCAAGGCGCAGTTGGGGCTGAAGCAATATTTGGTGGATACAGCGCTGAATAAAGTCCCGGCGACGTTCTTGGCGGTCTATCTGGCTCCCGGCGCCAATGCGCTCGAAGTGTCCAAAAATGTGGCGGATACCTTAGAGAGCTTAAAGCCAACCTTCCCTGAGGGGATGGATTACAAGATCACGTTGGATACCACCGATTTCGTGCGGATCTCCATCGAAGATGTGCTGCACACACTGGTAGAAGCGATTGTGCTGGTAATTGCGGTGGTCTACCTATTCTTGCAAAGCGTACGGGCGACGTTGATTGCGATTGCTGCGGTATTCGTCGCGTTAATCGGCACGTTCGTGGGCATGCTGGCGCTTGGGTTTACCATCAACCTGTTGACCTTGTTCGGCATGATCTTGGCCATCGGACTGGTGGTGGATGACGCCATCGTGGTGGTGGAAAACGTTGAGCGTTTGATGCACGAGCAGCACTTATCGGCGAAAGAGGCTTCACTGGCGGCAATGAATGAAATCTCCACCGCATTGATTTCGGTGGTGTTGGTGCTGTCATCGGTATTTATTCCGGCAGCCTTCTTAACCGGTACCACTGGCCAGCTGTATAAGCAGTTTGCGGTGACCATTGTGATCTCGGTTGTGCTGTCAGGGTTCGTGGCGCTGACGTTAACGCCAGCGCTGTGTGGCTTGTTCCTCAAGCCGGGGCAGATGGCGCAGAGTGGCTTTTTCGGTTGGTTTAACCGGATGTTTGCCTCACTCACCACGCGCTATGGCCGCGGGGTGCGCTTGACCATCGAGCGTACCACCTTGGCGCTGGTGCTGATGGGGGTGATGATAGGTGCCATCGTCATGATGTTTCGTGCCTTGCCATCCAGCTTTGTGCCACAAGAAGATCAGGGCTATGTGCTGGCAGGGGCGATTTTACCGGATGCCGCCAGTATCCGGCGCACCAAAGAGATCACTGAACAGCTCGATGCAATTTTCGCCGCTAACCCTGAAGTGGATACACGCTCGGCGATTACCGGCTATAACCTGCTCGACAGTTCATTTAAAACCAATACTGCGACGTTCTTCGTTACCCTGAAACCGTTTGAAGAGCGTACCGAGCCTTCGCAATCGGCGGATGCAGTACTGCAAGATATCGCCAAGAAAGCGCGTGGTATCGAAGGTGCCTTTATTCTGCCGATCTCCCCACCGGCGATTCCTGGCTTGGGCGCTACCGGTGGCTTCCAGTTCTGGATCCAAGATATTGGCAATGGCTCTTTGGCGCAGTTGCAGCAAGTGACCAATCAGTTTTTGGCCAAGGCGCGTCAACGCCCTGAGTTGACGGGGTTGTCGTCGACCTTTAACGCCGCCAGTACCCAATTGCAGGCGGATATCGATCGCGATAAAGCCATGCTGCTTGGGGTGCCGGTGCAAGAGGCCTACGGCACGTTACAGACCTTCCTCGCGTCGTCCACGGTTAGTCAGTACTTTGACCAAAGCCGCGTGTGGAATGTTGTGCTGCAGGCCGAGGATCGTTTCCGCGATAATCCATCGTGGTTGATGCAGTTCTATACCCGTAACAATGTCGGCAATATGGTGCCGCTGTCGGCGGTGATGGAAACCAAATATGCCGCCGGTCCTGATTTAGTCCCGCACTTTAACAGCTTCCCGGCGGCGCAAATCAACGGCTCAGCGGCCCCCGGTTATAGCTCTGGTGATGCGATAGCCTTGATGGAGCAAATCGCCAAGGAGACGTTACCGCAAGGCTATAGCTTTGCTTGGTCAGGGCAAGCTTTCGAAGAGAAACAAGCGGGCAGTACTTCCACCGTTGCCTTTGCGCTGGGTTTGGTGATTGTATTCCTGATTTTGGCGGCGCAGTTTGAATCGTGGAGCTTGCCGTGCGCGGTATTGACCGCGGTGCCGTTTGGCTTGATTGGTTCGCTGATTTTCACCATGGCACGCGGTCTTGAAAATGACGTGTACTTCCAAATTGGGCTACTGGTGCTGATTGGTTTGGCGGCGAAAAACGCCGTACTGATCATCGAGTTTGCGGTGGAGCTGCGACATAAAGGCAAAGGCTTGATTGAGTCGGCGATTGAAGCCGGTGAGTTGCGTTTGCGCCCGATAGTGATGACATCATTGGCCTTTATTCTGGGTACCTTGCCGCTGATGTTGGCCAGTGGCGCAGGGGCTAACTCACGTCACTCCATCGGGACCGGTATTGTCGGTGGCATGATCGGCGCGACCACCTTGGCGCTGTTTTATGTCCCGATGTTCTACGTCATTTTTGAGCGCTTGGCCGAGCGCGGGAAAAAATCGCCGCCTCCGAGTGGCGAGAGCGAGGTTACGCCGACAGCCGAGCAATCACCCCATGCGCAACAGCATGCCGATAAAGAGACAAAAGGCGGCCAGAGCAATCAGGAGGGGCAATCATGAGACGCAGCATTCGTCATGCAGTCACACTCACTGTTGCCGGAATACCGTGGTTGCTCAGTGGCTGTATCACTCCGTTTACGTATGAAAAGCCGAAGGTCAGCACTCCCGCTGAGTGGCGTATGCCGTATTCACAGGCCAGTAAACAAGTGCAAATGCGCTGGTGGGAGCAATTTAATGATCCGGTGCTGACCCGCTTGATTCAAACCGCACTGCAGCAGAATTTGGATCTGGTGATTGCTACCCAGCGTATTGAAGAGGCCGCGGGCAAGCTTAGAGAGACGCGCGCTGATCTCTATCCGCAACTCGGTTATGGTGCGGGCGCCAGTCGGCAGCGGCGGTTAGGTGATTACACCTCGACCTATCAAGTCGGTCTGACCGCCAGTTGGCAGCTGGATTTATTTGGCCAGCTGCGGGCGGCGACAGAAGCGAGCAAGGCTCAGATGTTGAGCGCTGAAGAGCAGCGCCAAGCGGTATTGCTGACGTTGGTGACGCAGGTCGCGAACAACTACATTCAACTGTTGAGTTTAGATCAGCAATTACATATTGCTCGTAGCACGGCGGCTGCGCAGCAAGAGTCACTGCAGATCTTCCGCTTGCAGTTCAATGCTGGCGTGATTTCACAGTTGCAGCTGAACCAAGCGGAGTCGCAGTACTACCAAGCGCAAAGTGAAGTGCCACGGCTGCAAGATAGCATTGCTCAGCAGGAAAATGCGCTGTCGGTATTGCTGGGGGTTAATCCGCAGGCGATCCCACGTGGGCAGACCTTGGATGGTTTGAGTTTGCCAGCGATTCCGGCGGATTTGCCGTCTACGTTGTTGCAGCAGCGCCCAGATATTCGTGTGGCCGAGCAAAATTTGGTGGCCGCACAGGCGAATTTGGCCGCAGCGCGTCTGGCTTACTTCCCGACCATTTCGTTGACCGGAGCGTTGGGCAGTTTGAGCTTGGCGTTGACGGATTTGCTGACCGGCCCCGCGGCGCTGTGGAGCTTGGGCGCAGAGTTGGCCGGCCCTATCTTTACCGCAGGCAGTATTGAGGGCCAGATACAGCAAGCCAGTGCGCAGCAACAACAGTTGTTAGCGGAGTATCAAAAGGCGATTCAAAATGCCTTTGCCGACGCCAACAATGCGCTATCGGCGGTGGTGAAAATCAAAGAGCAGCAAGACACGTTACAGCAACAGGTGGATTCGCTACGTAGCTACGCACGCCTCGCGCGTTTGAGCTATGACAGCGGGAATACGCCTTATTTGGAAGTACTGGATGCCGAGCAAACACTGTTTACCACGGAATTGAACCAAGTTCAGGTGCAAGGGCAGGCGATTCAGTCGATCGTAAATGTGTATGCGGCGATGGGCGGTGGCTGGGTAACACAGGCAGACAGCATGACGGTGAAGGGTAAAACTCGTTAAACCATCGGTAGGCTAATAACGATGCAAGAGTGAACAAAGGCCACGTGGCAAAACTGCTCCGTGGCCTTTGGTTTGTTTAGTGTGTCATGTTCAGTGTGTCATAGCGCAGTTTGTAGCAGCACCGCTATAACAGCAGCTCGATAACAGTGCCGTTACAGCGATGACGTCCTATCAGCGCCAATATACCAGCGTCGCTTTTATTTAACTTCTTCGCCTTTGGCCTGCAGATCCGCATGATAAGAAGAGCGGACAAACGGACCACACGCGGCATGGGTAAAGCCCATTTCCAGCGCTTTTTGTTTGAAGTCATCAAATTCAGCTGGGCTGACATAACGCTGTACCGGCAGGTGATGACGGCTTGGCTGCAGATATTGGCCCAGCGTCAGCATCGTTACGCCGTGAGCGCGCAGATCTTGCATCACTTGCAAAATCTCTTCGTTAGTTTCACCGAGCCCCATCATCAGGCCTGACTTGGTCGGCACATCCGGATGCAGTTCTTTGAATTTTTGCAGCAAGGTCAGCGACCACTGATAGTCTGCGCCCGGACGAATTTGACGGTACAAGCGCGGCACGTTTTCCAGATTGTGGTTGAACACATCCGGTGGCGTTTGCGCGAAAATATCCAGCGCCTTGTCCATCCGACCACGGAAGTCAGGGACCAGCGTTTCGATGCGGATATTTGGGCTTTCGGCGCGGATACTGCTGATGCAATCCGCAAAGTGCTGCGCACCGCCGTCGCGTAGATCATCGCGATCGACAGAGGTGATCACTACATACTTCAGCTTCATATCACGGATAGTGCGGCCAAGTTTGGCGGCTTCTTCCGGATCGACCGGCAGTGGACGGCCATGTGCCACATCGCAGAACGGGCAGCGACGGGTACAGATAGCGCCGAGGATCATGAAGGTCGCGGTGCCGTGGTTAAAGCATTCAGCCAGATTCGGACAAGAAGCTTCTTCACACACCGAGTGCAGACCGTTGTGGCGCATGGCAGATTTGATTTCTTGGATCCGAGTGGAATCAGCGGGCAGCTTGATTTTCATCCATTCGGGCTTACGCAGGCGCTCACTCTGTTCAGCGGCAACGTTTTTCACCGGAATTAATGCCATTTTATCGGCATCACGGTATTTCACGCCCCGTTCAATCTGAATAGGTTTACTCATTGGTCAGTGGTTTCCAACTAGAATACTCAGCACCGGAGTAACCGAGTAATTTGATAAATTCCTGCACCAGAACCGGCTCGACCTCTGCCACCGTTTCAGGACCGCCCAGATCTTTTGTCTGAGTCATCTCCATGCCGGCGTATCCGCAAGGGTTGATTCGGGTGAAGGGAGACAAATCCATATTAATATTGAGGGCCAGTCCGTGGAACGAGCAGCCCCGCCGGATCCGCAGACCCAGAGAGCAGATTTTTTTATTATCAATATAGACGCCGGGAGCATCGGCACGCGCTGCGGCGGTCAGGGAGAAGTGAGCCAGTGTATTGATGACGGTGTTTTCGATATGGCTGACCAACTCGCGAACACCGAGACGGCGACGGCGCAGATCCACCAACACATACATAACGATTTGACCCGGACCATGGTAGGTGACCTGACCCCCGCGATCAGACTGGATCACCGGAATATCACCACAGGCCAGTAAGTGCTCAGCCTTGCCAGCTTGGCCTTGGGTGAAGACCGGGGGATGTTCGACCAGCCACACTTCATCAGCGCAATTTTCGCTGCGCTGATCAGTGAAGTCATGCATCGCTTGCCAGACCGATGCGTAATCCTGCATGCCCAAACGGCGTACAATCAAAGTTTGATGTTGCAAAAGCATCACCATAAAGTTGTGATTATCAGGTGCATTATACGGTGTTGCCGGACAAGCGAAAGCCTGATTACAGCACCATACGTACGATATCGATGGCACCCAGCTCTTCGTACAGGGTTTCGACCTGATCGATATGGGTAGCAGTGATAGTCACAGATACGGAGTGGTAGTTACCTTTGCTGCTTGGCTTAACGCTTGGGGTGTAATCGCCCGGCGCATGCTTTTGCACAACGTTCAGTACTTTGTCTACCAATTCTGGCTGTGCCAAACCCATGACTTTGTAAGTGAAAGAGCATGGGAATTCCAGCAGTTCATTCAGTTTGGTCTTTTGCATAATCATGTCTCCTATCAGGGGAGTGAGTGCCTCCGTTGCTAGATAAAATTAAAGGGTATCCCTACTCTCTAACAGGAATACGAGCACCGGATGGGATGCGTGTTATTCGCATCGCGCTAAGGCGGTGTGTATTATCCGCACGAATCTGCAGCCTTGTCAGCATATCTTTGTATGCCGACTTTCTTGCGTTGTACGCTATTGGCCGCAACAAAAAACGATCCCGGCAAGAGGCCGGGATCATCCTTGAGATAACGTTGTTACGCGTTACTGTTTACTATATGGGGGCGAAATTAGCCAAACCAACGGTGGAACAGTAAAGTGAAGTAATCCATCAGACGGCTAAAGATCCCGCCTTCTTCGACGTTATTTAATACCACCAGCGGCTGAGTATCAATATCTTTGCCATCCAGCTGGAAGTAGATTTTACCGACAGCTTCGCCACGCTTAAGTGGTGCTTTCAGCTCTTTATCCAGCACAAAGTGCGCTTTCAGATCGTTAACTCGACCACGTGGTACGGTCAGGTAAACATTTTTCAGCACGCCGAGGCTCACTTCTGACTTGTCACCAAACCAAACGCGCTCTTTGGTAAATTCGCGATCGGCTTTCAGCGGCTCGATGGTTTCAAAGAAACGGAAGCCCCATGTCAGCAGTTTTTTACTTTCTGCCGCGCGCTGTTGTGAACTGGAAGCACCAATGACTGCGGCAACCAGACGCATCTGGCCTTCTGTCGCGGAAGTCACCAAGTTATAACCGGCAGCGGCGGTGTGACCGGTTTTGATTCCGTCCACATTCATGCTCTTGTCCCACAGCAGGGAGTTACGGTTTGGCTGGGTGATCCCGTTATAGGTAAAGGATTTTTCCTTATACACGGCGTACTCATCCGGCACATCACGGATCAGCGCGGCGCCCAGTGTCGCCAAATCACGCGCGGTACTGTACTGATCTGGGTTATCCAGACCGTGTGGGTTCATGAAGTGGGAGTTGGTCATGCCCAGCTGCTTGGCATAGTTGTTCATCATGTCGGCGAAGGAGTCTTCGCTACCGGCAACGTGTTCAGCCATCGCCACACACGCATCGTTACCGGATTGAATGATGATACCGCGGTTCAGGTCAGCCACTTTGACCTGCTTACCCACCTCGATAAACATCTTGGAGGAGTCCGGGTAGTTTTTGCTCCATGCGTTTTTGCTCACGGTGACCATGTCGTCCGGCGAAATTTTACCGGCTTTGATTTCGCGGCCGATAACGTAGCTGGTCATCATCTTGGTCAGACTGGCCGGCAAAACCTTCATATCGGCATCGCGCTCAGCCAGTACTTTTCCTGAGTTGTAATCAATCAGGATATAAGACTTTGCCGCGATTTCAGGCGCTGCAGGAATGGTGGTATCTGCCTGCGCATAGCATGCGGAAACCGATAGAGTACCGAGCAGCAGAGCCCGAATAGATTGGGTAAATGTAGTTAATTTCATGGTCTGTGTGTGACTTCTTCCATGGTGAAACAAAAAGTTAAATGAACAAGGTATCCGCTACCCTCACTGACAGGGCGGGTTTTATCAGCGTCCGGCGCCCGCTAAAACAAACGCTTGCTGATAGTTTTCGACCTTCAGACTGTCTCGGAGTTCCTCAGCTTGTGCACGTGAGCTCAGCGGTCCTAGCTGAACTCGGTAAAACGCACCAGCCGGTTCGATTTTACCGCTGACTTGGTGACTTTGTTTAAGCTGAGTAAGCAATTGTTTGGCCCGCTCCGCATTACTGATCGCGACCACTTGCACCATGTAGCCATCAGTGCTGCTAGCGGCAGGAGTGTATGTGTGTGTTGTCGCGGTGCGGGAGGCGACCGGCGCTGCTACGGCAGGCTCGGGGATCACTTCTGGCTCACCGGCAGGGGCGGCAAAGTGAATGCGCGTGTTGTTGCCTTCGGTACTGACCATGGTGGTGACACCGTTTTGATCGGTGTTGCTGTACATCGGTAAGGCTTGCTGCTTCGCCGGCGCATCTTCAATCGGGCCCGGCTGGCTCAGGGTTGGCTGCGCAGCACTGCTGGTATAACTGTTATCCGAATAGCTGCTTGCGGCGTAAGAGCTGTCTGCGCTGCGCGCCGCAGGTTGTGCATACTCAGGCTCACTGGCTTCGTGATTAACCGGTACGGCGCTACCCAGCGTCTCCATTTGTGGCGACATATCCAGAGCAAAAGATTGAGTCTCTTCACCCTGATCTTGTGGCTGATTGGCCGCATCCTGATGTGGCGCTGGCTGCTGGGCGGCACATCCTGCCAGCAGCAAACTGAAGACAATTGCGGAAACGCGTAAATTGCGCATGAAGTCCCTCATACGTTTTTAGATAACATTTTACGGTGGGTATGGATAGACATCACGATACCAAAACCGGCCATCAGAGCAATGATGGAAGTACCACCATGACTGATCAGTGGCAGCGGTACCCCCACCACAGGAAGGATACCACTGACCATACCAATATTCACAAATACATACACAAAGAAGATCAGGGTGATACCCCCGGCTAGCAGACGGCCAAAGGCGGTCTGCGCACGTGACGCGATCACTAGGCCACGGGCGATGACAAACAGGTACAAGGCCAGCAGCACTAAGAAGCCGATCATCCCCAGCTCTTCGGCGATCACCGCGAAAATAAAGTCTGTGTGGCGCTCTGGCAAAAACTCCAGCTGGGACTGGGTACCGTGCAGCCAACCTTTACCAAACACGCCACCTGAGCCGATGGCAATCTTGGATTGGATAATGTGGTAACCTGCGCCCAGCGGATCGCTTTCTGGATTGAGCAGAGTCAGTACCCGCGTGCGCTGATAATCGTGCATCAGGAAGAACCACAGTACCGGCACGAAGGCGGCGATCAACAATACCGCGCCCAAAATGAAGTACCAGCTGATGCCGGATAAGAACACGATGAACAGACCCGAGCTGGCAACCAGCACCGAGGTCCCCAAGTCGGGTTGCGCCGCAACCAGTAAAGTTGGGACAAAGATCAGGATCAGTGCGATGACCGTGTTACGCGACGAGGGCGGTAATGGCTCGCGGCTGATAAAACGCGCCACCATCAGCGGTACCGACAGTTTGATTAGCTCCGAAGGCTGAAAGCGGATGAAGCCTAAGTCCAGCCAGCGCTGCGCCCCTTTGGAGATCGCACCGAACAGGTCAACCAGCACCAGCAAAATCACCCCGACGATATACAGGTACGGTGCCCAGCTTTCATACACGCGCGGTGGAATTTGCGCCATGCCGAACATCGCCAGCAGACCTAAGCTGACCTGCGCGATTTTACGCTCCATCATGTCGATGTCCTGACCGCTGGCGCTGTACATCACAAACGCGCCCATCATCAGCAGCAGTAACAACCCCGTCAGCAGCGGGAGATCGATATGAATGCGATCCCAGAATGAACGAGGGCGATTGGGATTGGTATCAGTCATTCGGAGTATGATCCTGTGTCGCAGCCGGCAGATCGGTATCGTTCTTACCCAGCAAAATATGGTCGAAAATCTTACGTGCGATTGGTGCACCGTTGGTGGAGCCGCCTCCGGCGTTCTCCAGCAAAATGGAGACGACGACTTGTGGGTTGTCATACGGCGCAAAACCGGTGAACCAAGCATGGTCGTGCAGGTAATTGGCCAGTTTCTTCGCATCGTAAGTCTGATTTGGTGCCAGACTAAATACCTGCGCGGTACCCGACTTACCAGCCGACTTGTACGGCGTGCCAGCAAATGAGCGACGGGCTGTACCGTTTGGTCGGTTATTCACGCCGTACATACCGTCTTTGGCGATTTCCCAGTAGCCGGAGTCTTTCACGCCAATCGAGGGCAGATTTTCTTCCGGATAGTTCATGGTGATGCCGTTACCCTGAATGCTCTTTAACAGGTGTGGCGGTTTCACCTCGCCATCGTTGATTAAGATGGTCATGGCTTTGGCTAGCTGCAATGGGGTGGCGGTCCAGTAACCTTGGCCGATCCCCACCGGAATGGTATCGCCCTGATACCACGGCTTACGATAACGGGCCATTTTCCATTCCCGTGATGGCATGACGCCCGAGCGCTCTTCTGAGATATCCACGCCGGTATACTGACCGAAGCCGAATTTTTTCATCCACTCAGACAGGCGATCGATGCCCATGTCGTAGGCAACCTGATAGAAGAAGGTATCTGCCGACTCTTCAATGGCTTTGGTGATATTCAGCTGACCGTGGCCCCACTTTTTCCAGTCGCGGTAGCGTTTTTCGGAACCCGGCAGTTTCCACCAACCAGGGTCAAACAGCGTGGTTTTGGTGGTGATCGCGCCAGACTCCAGCGCTGCCACGGTAATCAATGGTTTGACGGTGGAGGCCGGTGGATAGGTACCTTGGGTGGTCCGGTTAATCAGCGGGCGATCCGGATCGTTGAGCAGGGCGCTATAGGTCTTGCTCGGAATACCGTTGACGAACAGGTTCGGGTCATAACTTGGGCTGGAGACCATCGCCAGAATGCTGCCATCGCGTGGGTCCATCACCACGACCGCACCGCGGCGTTTACCCAGAATGCGTTCGATATATTGCTGCAGCTCCAGATCTAAGCTCAGCGTAATGTTTTGGCCGGCGGTGGCAGGCTGTTCACGCAGTTTGCGGATCACCTTGCCGCGGTTGTTGACCTCAACTTCTTCTGAGCCCACTTGGCCGTGCAGGATATTTTCGTAGTATTTCTCGATGCCGAGCTTACCGATATCGTGGGTACCGGCGTAGTTGGCTAGTCGACCTTCTTTATCCAGTCGCTCGACGTCTTTATCGTTAATTTTGGCTACATAGCCGATGACGTGCGTCAGCGCCTCCCCATACGGGTAGTAACGCTTCAGGTAGCCTTTCACTTCCACGCCGGGGAAGAGGTATTGGTTGATGGCAAAACGGGCCACCTGCTCTTCATTGAGCGGCGTTTTAATTGGGATAGAGCTAAAGCGGCGCGAGCGCTTGCGCTCTTTACGGAAGTTGGCGATATCTTCGTCGGTCAGGCCCACAATGGGACGCAAAGCAGCCAGCGTCTTATCGACGCTGTCGACTTTCTCCGGCACCATCTCTAATTGGAAGACGGTGCGGTTTTCCGCCAGCAAGATGCCGTTGCGGTCATAGATCAGACCCCGACTCGGCGGGATCGGCAGCAGTTTGATCCGGTTATCATTGGAGCGGGTCTGGTAGTCTTCGTAGTTCTGCACCTGAAGGTGGTACAGATTGGCAACCAGAACACCGCTTAACAGCAGAATGCCGATAAAGGCGACAATGGCCCGGCGAAAAAATAACGCGCTTTCCGACGAGTGATCCCGAAAATGCGTACGATCCTGCTTCATCCGCTATAACAATCCCAATGATAATGCTGTAAACAGCGTAATTATTCCCGGTGATAAGGGTGGTTAGCTGTGATGCTCCACGCCCGGTATAAACTTTCTGCCACCACGACCCGTACCAGCGGATGTGGTAAGGTCAGGGGAGATAAAGACCAACTTTGGTCCGCAGCCGCTTTACACGACGGCGCCAGACCTTCCGGCCCGCCAATCAAAAAGCTGACGTCGCGGCCATCTTGCTTCCAGCGCTCCAGCTGTTCGGCCAATTGCTCGGTCGTCCACGGTTTGCCCGGAATATCCAGCGTTACAATCCGGTTGCCTTTTGGGATGGCCGCCAGTGTTTGTTCGCCTTCTTTTTCCAGAATGCGCTTGATATCGGCATTTTTGCCGCGCTTTCCGGCTGGAATTTCCAGCAGTTCAAACGGCATGTCTTTGGGAAAACGGCGCACATATTCTTGAAAGCCCGTTTCAACCCAGGCCGGCATTTTGGTGCCGACCGCGACCAGTTGCAGTTTCACCGCTTAGCTCCAGAGTTTTTCCAGTTGGTACAGGGCGCGGCTCTCTTCTTGCATGATGTGCACAATCACATCACCCAGATCCACGATCACCCATTCACCGGTTTGTGTACCTTCGATCCCCATCATATCCGCACCTGCCAGACGGGCTTCTTTAGCCACATAGTCAGCGATGGAAGAGACATGACGGCTTGATGTACCGGTAGCGATCACCATGTAATCGGTGATGCTGGACTTGCCGCGTACATCTAAAGGCAGGATATCTTGGCCTTTCAGATCGTCAATTTTATCAATAACAAAGTCTTGGAGTGTCTTGCCTTGCAAAGGTTCCCCCTGACCGGAAATCAGTTCCGGTGATATGCAGTTAGCCGAAAATAGGCGGCGGAGTATAGCATGCGACTAGCGTGATGAGTACAGGCCATGCTGTGTGATGTAGGTGGCCACTTCGCAGGTAAGCCAGTCATCGCACGGTTGTCTGTTTTGCAAACGCTGGCGGATGGCGGTGGCTGAAATAGGATATTCCGGTGTTTCGGCCAAAAATACCGTGCCGGCCGGTTGGTGGTGCAGCACGTTGCAATCCGTGGTCAGACGCGGGTGTAGCCAGTGCTGAAATGCCGCATCATCCGGCATCCGCGCATAACCGGGGCGCGCGCATACCAGTAAGTGCGCGTAGTCCGTCAGCTCCTGCCAGCGAAACCAGCTGGGCAACGTGAGCAGGGAATCTTGACCGATGATAAAGGCCAACGGTTGGCGCGGGCCTATCTCACGGCGCACTTCTTCCAGCGTTTCGATGGTGTAGGACGGCGTGCTGCGTTGCAGTTCGCGCAAATCCGGCACAAACAGCGGGTTAGCTGCACAGGCGAGACGCACCATCTCGGCGCGCTGGGCGGCAGATGCGACCGGTTGTGGCCGGTGTGGCGGCACATTGTTGGGCATCAGCCGCACTTGGCTCAGTTGTAACGTGCGGGCTAAGGCTTGCACTGGCTCTAAATGACCGCGATGCAGCGGATCAAAGGTGCCGCCATACAGACCGATGAGCGGCAGCGTGGCTGCTGGGGATAACGCATGCTCAGTCATGTCGATGGTGACCCCAGATCCAACACATGGCCACACACACCACAGCTGAGGGTTTGCAGCGCAGGCCACGGATTGCTGCTGTAATCTTGTTTGACGCTGCGTTCGAGCGCGGCAAGTTGCGTGAACAGGACCGTCAGCTGTGGCAAGGTCAGGCGCTGGACTGCATGAGTCAGTAACGGACGACGGTTTTGCCACACTTTATGCTGATCGAACAGAGTGCGCAGCGGTATACCGCGTTGCATCTGCTGGTGAAATTGCAGCACGAGCTGTAATTCCCGTTGCAGGGTACGCAACAAGATCACCGGTTCGACATCTTCGTTTTTCAGCTGCTCCAAAATGCGCAGGGCGCGTTTGGTCTTGCCTTCGAGGAGCGCATCCAGCCAGTGATAAGGGGTAAAGTGCGCGGACTGGTTAACGGCAGATTCGACGCGTGGCAGTGATAATTTGCCATCGGGAAACAGCAGACGCAGCCGCTCAAGAGCCTGACCCAGCGCCAGCAGGTTGCCTTCGTAGCAATGACACAGCAAATTGAGCGCCGGTTCATCGAGTTGCAGTTTCAGCGAACGAGCACGCTGGCTAACCCAACGCGGAAGCTGGGCTAACTCCGGTGTCTGGCAGCTGACTAAGGTAGCGTTTTGCTGCGACAGTGCTTTAAACCATTTACTGTTTTCTTGTGCGCGGGTTGGCTTGCCGCCTTGGATCAGCAGCAAAATATCGGGATGTAACATGCCGGCCAGCGCAACTAATGGTTCGCTGTTATGCGCACCGGGGCCGCTTTCTGGCAAGGTGAGCTCGATAATTTGCCGAGCGGAAAACAGACTCATGGCTTGGGCGCAGTCAAAAATAGCATCCCAATCGGTTCTATTATCAAGGGTAAAACTGTGGCGCTCTTCGAAGCCGTGTTGACGGGCGTGCTGGCGTAGGGTATCGAGACTTTCTTGCAACAGCAGCGGTTCGTTACCAAGGAGCAGGTAACAGGCGCGCAGCCCGTGTTGCAGTTGCGCGCCAAGTTGTTCCGGATAAATTTTATTCATCAGGTTCAGATTATTGTGCCGGCGCAGAGTTGGCCGGCAGGGTGTCCGTAGCCGCTGGGGTACGGGCCTGAATAGTCAGCAATTTCAGCATCAGGCGGCGGGCCGCTTCCTCATACATCTCGTCGCGCAGCAAATCTTCTTCAGCTGCTTTGGCGAGTGCAGTATTCGGGTTATCGAAGAAAGAACGGGTTACCTGAACTGACAGCGGATAGAGATCCTGACCTGGGATCAATACGCTGGCATTCACGTTCAGAGTAATGTTTTTCTCGGCGGCAATACCGTTACGGAAAACGGACACGACCGCATCGCCTTGGCCGGAGCCGTTGATACGCAGCGTCGGTAACTGGTGTACCCCCGGCGTGGTATCACTGACGATAGTGATGTCATTGAGCTGCATCTGCTCGCGTACCGCGCGGGTTAGCGGGCCGTACGGGTCATAGCTTTGCAGGCTCATTTTCTGTAGCGGTTGTGGGATTTGAGTTGTCCCACGCAGATGGAAACCGCAGCCTGCCGTGGCGGCTAATGCCACCACGGTCAGGATTGTCATTAACGGCTTGAGTAGCGATGCTTTCAGCACGTAAATGCTCCTGTGTTAGCCGACAACCACGTTCAGCAGTTTGCCAGGTACGTAGATCACCTTACGGATGCTCACGCCTTCCATGTGTTTGGCGATGTTGGCATCAGCAAAGGCTACTTCCTTCACTTGCTCTTCGGTGGCATCGGCCGCAACAGTCACTTTACCGCGCAGCTTACCGTTCACCTGTACCACGACCAGCTTGCTGTCTTCGACCATTGCCGCTTCGTCAGCCACTGGCCATGGAGCAACGTCGATATCACCTTCGCCGCCCAGCTCTTGCCACAGAGCAAAGCAGATGTGCGGTGTGATTGGGTACAGCATACGTACCACTGCCATCAGCGCTTCTTGCAGCAGTGCGCGATCTTGCTCGGTCTCTTGTGGCATACGGGTCAGCTTGTTCATCAGCTCCATCACAGCCGCAATCGCGGTGTTGAAGGTCTGACGACGGCCGATGTCGTCGCTCACTTTAGCGATGGTCTTGTGCAGATCGCGACGCAGCGCTTTTTGATCTGCGTTCAGCGCAGCCACATCCAGCGCGCTAACCGGGCCTTGTGCCAGATGTTCAAAGGCCAGACGCCACAGACGCTTCAGGAAGCGGTTCGCACCTTCAACGCCAGACTCTTGCCATTCCAGTGTCATTTCGGCTGGAGAGGCGAACATCATGAACAGACGCACGGTGTCAGCACCGTATTTTTCCACCATTTCTTGTGGATCGATACCGTTGTTCTTGGACTTCGACATCTTGCTCATGCCGGCATACACCAGCTCATGGCCGTCTTGGTCTTGTGCTTTCAGGATGCGACCCTTGTCATCACGCTCGGTGATGATAGCGTCGGTTGGAGATACCCAAATACGCTCGCCGTTGCTACCGGTGTAGTAGAACGCATCAGCCAGAACCATGCCTTGGCACAGCAGGCGCTTGGCTGGCTCGTCGGAGTTAACCAGACCGGCATCGCGCAACAGCTTGTGGAAGAAGCGGAAGTACAGCAGGTGCATGGTCGCGTGCTCGATACCACCGATGTACTGATCCACTGGCAGCCAGTAGTTAGCCGCAGCTGGGTTCAGCATACCGTCGTTGTAATCTGGGCAGGTATAACGTGAGTAATACCAAGAGGATTCCATGAAGGTATCGAAGGTGTCGGTTTCGCGCAGGGCTGGCTGACCGTTAACGGTCACTTTCGCCCACTCTGGATCGGCTTTGATTGGGCTTTGTACGCCGTCCATGGTCACGTCTTCTGGCAGCACGACCGGCAGCATGTCTTCTGGCGTTGGGATTACGGTACCGTCTTCCAAAGTGATCATTGGAATTGGCGCGCCCCAGTAACGCTGACGAGACACTCCCCAGTCACGCAGACGGAAGTTCACGCGGCGCTCGCCTTTACCGATGCTGTGCAGCTTGTCAGCGACGGCATTGAACGCACCGTCGAAGTCCAGACCGTCGAACTCGCCAGAGTTAAACAGAATGCCTTTTTCAGTGTATGCCTGAGCGGAGATATCCAGCTCGCTACCGTCAGCCGGTTTGATTACCGCGTCAATTGGCAGGCTGTACTTGGTGGCAAATTCATAATCGCGCTGATCGTGCGCTGGTACCGCCATGACTGCGCCGGTGCCATAGCCCATCAGTACAAAGTTCGCTACCCATACTGGCACCTTGCGGCCGTTCAGTGGGTGGATAGCGTACAGGCCGGTGGCCACGCCTTTTTTCTCCATGGTTGCCAGCTCAGCTTCGGCCACCTTGGTGTTACGGCATTCGTTGATGAAAGCCGCCAGCTCTGGGTTGTTCTCCGCGGCTTTTTGCGCCAGTGGGTGACCGGCGGCAATACCAACATAGGTCACGCCCATGAAGGTATCTGGACGGGTGGTGTACACGGTCAGCGTGTCATCCATGCCGTCGATATCAAAGGTGATGTCGACCCCTTCAGAGCGGCCAATCCAGTTGCGCTGCATGGTTTTCACCATGTCTGGCCATTCGTTCAGACCGTCCAGATCGCTCAGCAGCTGATCGGCGTAGTCAGTGATCTTGATGAACCACTGTGGGATCTCTTTTTGTTCAACTTTGGTGTCACAACGCCAGCAGCAACCTTCGATTACTTGCTCGTTAGCCAGTACGGTTTGGTCGTTCGGGCACCAGTTCACGGAAGAAGTTTTCTTGTAGACCAGACCTTTTTCGTACAGTTTGGTGAAGAACCACTGCTCCCAACGATAGTATTCTGGCTTGCAGGTAGCGATTTCACGCTTCCAGTCATAGCCAAAGCCCAGCATTTTCAGCTGGTTTTTCATGTATTCGATGTTGTCGTAAGTCCACGGTGCAGGCGCGGTCTTGTTTTTGATCGCCGCGTTTTCTGCTGGCAGACCGAACGCATCCCAACCGATAGGCTGCAGAACGTTTTTGCCCTGCATCCGCTGGTAGCGGGAGATCACATCACCGATGGTGTAGTTACGCACGTGACCCATGTGCAGGCGGCCGGACGGATACGGGAACATGGAGAGGCAATAAAACTTCTCTTTGCTGGCATCTTCGGTAACCTGAAACGTTTTTTTGGTATCCCAATGTTGCTGAACCTTGCCTTCAAGGTCTTCCGGGCGGTATTGCTCTTGCATGCTGACAATCCAGAATTCTGTGGGGTTAGTTAAGTATCACACTTAGAAATTCTCATAGAATAACGTATTGAAGCAAGGTGCAACAATAGCAACCGGCTTTTCCCGTCGGAGTTTAGTGTTTTGCTGTCGATGGAGTACTCTTTTCTTGCAGATTACACTGAATAGAGCAGCGCCCGTTGTGGTGTTGCTGGCCGCGAACAAGCCGCTATCTACCGGTACAGCCTTGCAGGCTGAGGAGGCATGATGAGTAAGTGGACAAAGTACTATCAGGCGTTTATCGAGCGTTTCACCCGTGATTTGCAAACCGGTGAACACCAGATTAATAAGGCGGTGGAGACCACCGAAGCTTATCTGAATGCAACCAGCGATCTGACCCGTGATGAGTTGGCTCTGATCAATGCTTATATCGAACGTGACTTGGCCGAGTTTGCGCAGTCATATGAAGAGAGCAAGGCGGCGTTCAAAGACGGGGTGTTCTACCTGAGCCTGAAAGAGAGTATCTGGCAGGGGTTGGCGGAGATCACCGATAAAACCCAGCTGGAATGGCGTGAGGTGATTGATGATGTAACCCACCACGGGGTATACCAAAGCGGCGAGATTGTCGGTTTGGGGAATCTGGTGTGCGAACATTGTCATCATCGTTTGGTGTTCAACCATCCGGATGTGTTGCCGGTGTGTCCAAAATGCGGCGGTACTGAGTTTAGCCGTCAGCCATTTCAGCCGTAATG
Organism: Plesiomonas sp. ZOR0011; assembly: GCF_000800945.1. NCBI lineage: Bacteria > Pseudomonadati > Pseudomonadota > Gammaproteobacteria > Enterobacterales > Enterobacteriaceae > Plesiomonas > Plesiomonas sp. ZOR0011. The sequence goes on along the minus strand of NZ_JRKB01000009.1, from coordinate 7,539 downwards.
CGGATTGATGATATTCAAGACAACAAAAACGCCGTCCTAGGACGGCGTTTTTCATTATGGCGCAGATGCGTTACTTACGGTGTGGCTACTCAGTGGTCGCCACTCACCATTAACGGCGCTGACGTAAAACTGCCGCCGCTGCGATGGCTAAAAGTGATGCAATCCACAATGGCCAGTCACCAAACCGGGCATAGGGCGTTTCACCGCGCATCGGCACCACGGTCGCGCTCAGCACCGCAGTTTTGAATTGCGGGATCTGCTGCTGAATTTCGCCATTGCTATCAATCACGGCAGTGACGCCGTTATTGGTGGCGCGTAGCAGTGGGCGACCCAGTTCAAGGGCGCGCATACGTGCCATCTGGAAATGCTGCCACGGGCCGATAGAGTGACCAAACCACGCATCATTAGAGACAGTCAGCAGGAAATCGGTATCCGGATTTTGCAGGAAATTAGCGCGCATCCGGCTGCCCAGAATAATTTCGTAGCAGATAGCGGTTTCCAGATGGAATTGACCGGCCCGCAGATCCGGCTGCAGGTAATCGCCGCGGCTAAATGAAGACATCGGCAGATTGAACAGCGGCGCAATTTCACGCAGCAAACCTTCAAACGGTACGTATTCGCCAAACAGCACCAGATGGTTCTTGTTATAGCGGTTACGGGTTGGATATTGATACGTCTCTTGCGGATCGCCGAGCACAATCACCGTGTTAAAAAACTGCTTGGTCTGTGGATTACGATCCACCACACCAGTGATCAGCATCGATTTATTGCTGCGGGTGATGCTATCGAGCATGCTCAGCAGCTCATTTTCCTCGGTTTCCAGTGACGGAATCGCCGCTTCCGGCCAAATCACCAGATCGCCGCGTTGCAGATACGGACGCGACATATCGAGGTAAGTTTGCAGTGTCGGGATCCGATAGGCTGGCTCCCACTTGAGCTCCTGATCGATATTGCCCTGAACCAGCGCCACGTTGATTTTGCGCTCGCCATCGGCTTTCACCCAATGCAGATTAGCCAGTGGCAATGCCGCGAGTGGTAGTGCGACCGCGACTACGGCAGGGATCACCTTACGACGCACCAGCGCCAGCGTCAGCAGGCCGCTGATGAGCATCAGGGCAAAGGTAATGCCTTGCACGCCAGTGATGGGCCCCAGCCCGCGCAGTGGGCCATCAATCTGGGTATAGCCAAATTGCAGCCACGGGAAGCCGGTGAGCATCCAGCCGCGCAGAAACTCGGTGAAGGTCCACAGTACTGGCGCAGCAAACACCAAACGGGCAGCATTGGCATACGGCAAGAGACGCGCCAGTAAGGCGGCAAACAGCGCCGGATAGAGCGACAGGTAGGCAGCCAGTAACGCCACCAATACCCAGCCGACCGCCACCGGTAACCCGCCAAATTGCTGGATACTGACGTTGATCCAGCTAATGCCGGTGATAAACAGGGCAAACCCCCAGACAAACCCAACCAACGCAGCCTGTTTGGCTGAACGGTTTAAGGTCAGCAGGAGTAATCCCATCAAAGACAGCAGAGCACACGGCCAAAAATCAAACGGGGAGTAGGCCAGTGTACCCAAGGCGCCAAACAGCGCCGCCAGCGGTAGCGCAAACCGCCGGCGAGTTAACAGTTGCATCATACAGCTCAGTCAGCCAAATCAGGTTGAGGGGCATCGTCGGGAATGGTTACCCGCACTTGAATTATCCGGCGGCTGTCCGCCATGGTGACCTTAAACTGATAGCCATCGATGGTGACCTGCTCTCCCCGCGCGGGAAGATGGCCGAAGCTTTGCATGATCAGACCACCGATAGTGTCGACCTCTTCATCACTGAAGTGGGTACCAAAGGCGTCATTGAACTCGTCAATCGGGGCGAGGGCATTGACCGCAAAGGTATGCCGGCTCAGCTGACGAATATCACGATCGTCCTCTTCGTCGTACTCATCTTCAATCTCGCCGACGATCTCCTCGAGAATATCTTCGATGGTTACCAGACCGGACACCCCACCGAATTCATCGATCACGATAGCCATGTGGTAGCGCTGTGAGCGGAAGTCCTTCAGCATGCGGTCAACCCGCTTACTTTCGGGCACTACCACGGCAGGGCGCAGCACTTTGCTGATGGCAAACGGCTCGGCATCGCTACGCATAAACGGCAGCAGATCCTTGGCCATCAGCAGGCCTTCGATGTGATCTTTGTCTTCGCTGATCACCGGAAAACGTGAATGGGCGGATTGAATAATCACGTCAATACACTCATCCAGTGACTGGTTGACCTTCAGGGTAACGATCTGAGAACGGGGGATCATGATATCGCGAACACGCAGTTCGGAGATTTCCATGACACCCTCGATCATCTCGCGGGTTTCCTGATCGATCAGCTCGTTCTGCTCGGAGTCCCGCAGGACCTCAAACAGTTCATCACGGTTTTTCGGTTCACCGTGAAAAAGCTGGGTTAACAGTTGACTGAAGAATCCCTTTTTCTGACTGGGGCCATCAGTGTTTTGCGAATGGTCGTCGCTCATGTGCTCTATTTAGTTAGTTAATCCAGGTCTTTTTCGGCAGCATACGGATCGGGATACCCCATCTCCTGCATGATTTCCGTTTCCAAAGACTCCATTTCTTCGGCTTCTTCGTCCTCAATATGATCATAGCCCAGCAGATGCAAACTGCCGTGTACCACCATATGAGCCCAGTGGGCCGAAAGCTCCTTTTGTTGCTCTACCGCTTCGGCTTCAACAACCTGACGGCAGATAATCAGATCGCCCAGCAACGGCAGTTCAATGCCTGGCGGGGCTTCAAACGGGAAAGATAACACATTGGTAGGCTTATCTTTGCCGCGATAGGTTAAATTTAGATGATGGCTTTCTTCTTCATCCACAATGCGGATGGTGACTTCGGCTTCCGGTTGAAAGCCGAGCACTGCGCCATCGAGCCAACGCTGAAAGTCAGCGGCGGCCGGTAAACCGCTATCATTCTGACAGGCAATCTGCAGATCGAGTTCCACGCTCATTATTATTCGTTCTCACTGGTAGGAGCAAGTGCTGTAATTTCAGTCACTTCCGAAGTCGCTGCTGGCGCTGACAGCGCTAAAGCTTCTAGGCGACGCTGTTCGGCCTTTTCTTCTCGGTGACGCTGGTCTTGTGCATCCCACGCTTCATACGCCTGCACTACACGGGCGACAACCGGATGACGCACGATATCTTCGGTCATCAGGAAGTTGAAGCTGATGTCTTCCACATCCTTCAGCACTTCAATGGCGTGACGCAAGCCAGAGCGCTGGCCACGTGGTAAGTCAACCTGCGTGACGTCACCGGTGATCACCGCTTTGGAATTAAAGCCAATCCGCGTCAGGAACATTTTCATCTGTTCGCTGGTGGTGTTCTGGCTTTCATCCAAAATGATGAAGGCATCGTTCAGCGTTCGACCACGCATGTAAGCCAGCGGGGCGATTTCAATCACGTTGCGCTCAATCAGCTTTTCTACGCGCTCAAAACCCAGCATCTCGAACAGGGCATCGTACAGCGGGCGCAGATACGGGTCGACTTTCTGGCTCAGATCGCCCGGCAAGAAGCCTAGTTTTTCACCGGCCTCTACCGCAGGACGCGTCAACAGAATACGACGGATTTCTTGACGCTCCAGCGCATCGACTGCGGCAGCAACCGCCAGATAGGTTTTACCGGTACCGGCTGGGCCGACGCCGAAGGTGATGTCATGGCCAAGGATATTGGCAATGTAATGGGCTTGATTTGGCGTACGTGGCTTAATCAGACCGCGTTTGGTTTTGATCACCACTTCTTTGCCGTATTGCGGCAACTCAGCATTGACCTGCTCCAGCACACGACTTTCGGTGATAGCCAGATGGATTTGGTCCGGCTCCAAATCAGGGATCACACCACGCACCGGCGCAGTATCCACATACAAACGCGTGAGGATCTGGCTGACCGCCTCTACACACAGTTGTTTGCCAGAGATCTGGAAAAAGTTATCACGACGGATAATTTCCACGCCCAGACGGCGCTCCAGCTGTTTTAAGTTGTCGTCAAACGGGCCGCACAGACTCAGCAGACGCTTGTTATCCGCGGGGGTCAGGGAAATTTCGTGGGTATAGACCTTGTTCAAATTCAACCTCTTAAATTACTGCCCGCAGCGCGGGCAGTGTCAGTTAAGCGCTTAAGAGGATTTAAGGTGCGTAAGTACCAACCCCTAAATCATCTTCCTTACGGGTACGGGCGATCACGCTCTCTGGTGACTCGACGACCCGCAGATTCATTTCATCTTCGGTGCGCAGCAGTTTACCGCGCAGGGAGTTCGGATTGACATCGGTGATTTCGACATCAACAAATTTACCAATCAGATCCGGTGTACCTTCGAAGTTCACCACGCGGTTGTTCTCGGTACGGCCAGACAGCTCCATTACGCTCTTACGTGACAAGCCTTCCACCAAAATACGCTGTGTGGTGCCGAGCATACGGCGGCTAAACTGCATCGCTTGCTGGTTAATGCGCTCTTGCAGAATGTACAGACGCTGCTTTTTCTCTTCTTCCGGCACATCATCCGGCATATCGGCTGCCGGTGTACCTGGGCGTGCAGAGAAGACAAAGCTGTAGCTCATGTCGAATTCTACATCGGCAATCAGCTTCATGGTCTGCTCGAAGTCTTCTTGAGTTTCACCTGGGAAGCCGACGATAAAGTCAGAGCTGATCTGAATGCCTGGGCGAGCTTTGCGGATCTTGCGGATCAGCGATTTGTATTCCAGCGCGGTGTGCGCACGCTTCATCATGGTCAAAATGCGATCGGAGCCGCTTTGTACCGGCAGGTGCAGGAAGCTCACCAACTCAGGGGTGTCTTCGTACACCGCGATGATGTCGTCAGTAAACTCGATCGGGTGGCTGGTGGTAAAGCGCAAACGGTCGATACCATCGATAGAGGCAACCAAACGTAGCAGTTCGGCGAAGGTGCACTCGCTGCCATCATGGTTAGTGGCGCGATACGCGTTCACGTTTTGACCCAGCAGGTTAATCTCACGCACGCCTTGCGCGGCCAATTGCGCGATTTCCAGCAGGATATCATCTGCCGGACGGCTCACTTCCTCACCACGGGTATACGGTACCACGCAGTAAGTACAATATTTGTTGCAGCCTTCCATGATAGATACGAACGCTGTCGGGCCTTCCGCACGTGGCTCAGGCAGGCGGTCAAACTTCTCGATTTCAGGGAAGCTGACGTCCACAATCGGGCTGCGATTGCCGCGCAGACGATTGATCATCTCAGGCAAACGGTGCAGGGTTTGTGGGCCGAATACGATATCCACATACGGCGCGCGCTGACGGATATGGTCGCCTTCTTGTGACGCCACACAGCCACCCACCCCGATGATCAGATCTGGGTTTTTCTCTTTCAGGTTTTTCCAGCGTCCCAGTTGATGGAACACTTTTTCCTGCGCTTTTTCCCGAATGGAGCAGGTATTGAGCAGCAGAACGTCTGCCTCTTCTGCTTCTTCAGTGAGCTGGTAACCGTGAGTGGAGTCCAGCAGATCGGCCATTTTAGATGAATCGTATTCATTCATCTGGCAGCCCCAGGTTTTGATGTGAAGTTTCTTCGTCATCGAATCTCAGTGCCCAAAACAAAGTGAAACGCCGGCCCGTCGCGGCGGGCAGACAGTATGCAAGCGAACTATTCTACTCATTCACCTGACCGGTGACCAGTTGGTTTGCGTATCGGTTTTTAACCGCTGTGCGCCTAATGCCGCTTTTGGGGCTGTGAAGGTATAGTGTAGGAAAACGAGGTCTGAGTTAGGCGTGAACTTTTTCGTGAATCAGTGGCCTTCGGCGCTGAGTGCGGCGGGCAAATCCGGTACACTTCACCGTAAGCATAATCACAGATGATATTTACAGATGTCAGGTATGGATATGGACAGGCAACAACATACGCTTACGCCGGATCTGCTGGTGGTCGGTGGTGGCATGGTCGGCGCGGCTTTGGCGCTTGGCGCAGCGCAGCAAGGGCTCAGCGTCACCGTACTCGAACAACACGAGCCCGAACCTTGGTCAGCTGAGCTGCCGCCGCAAGTGCGCGTCTCGGCCATCAGTGTGGCGTCGGTCTCGCTGTTGCAGCGCTTAGGCGTCTGGCCACAGATTCAGGCCATGCGCACCTGTCCGTACCGCCACTTAGAAACTTGGGAGTGGGAAGGGGCGCAGACCCGCTTTTCAGCCCAAGAGCTCAATTTGCCCGAGCTCGGTCATATCGTGGAAAACTGCGTGGTACAGTTGGCTCTGTGGCAAGCGTTGCAGGCGCATCCAAAGGTAACGCTGCTGTGTGAGTCTGAAGGCTTTACCCTTACGCGCGAGGATAACCGTTGGCGGCTGACCTTGGCCGATGGTCGTCAATGGCTACCGCGCTTGCTCGCGGGCGCTGATGGCGCGCAATCACGCGTGCGTGCCCAAGCCGGTATCGGCTTAAGTGGCTGGCAGTATCGTCAGTCTTGCCTGTTAGTCACGGTAAAAACCGCAGCACCGCAGCAAGACACTACCTGGCAGCGTTTTTATCCGTCTGGGCCACGGGCATTTTTGCCGCTGTATGGTCAGCATGGGTCGCTGGTGTGGTATGACAAGCCGGCGCGCATTAAACAGCTGTCGGTATTGCCGAATGCGCAGTTACACAAAGCTATTAGCCAATCCTTTCCGGCGCGTTTGGGCGAGTTTGAGGTGCTAGATAAAGGCGCGTTCGCGCTGGTGCGTCGTCATGCACAGCAGTATGTGTTACCGGGATTAGCATTGCTGGGGGATGCGGCGCACACCATTAATCCGCTGGCAGGGCAGGGTGTCAATCTGGGCTTTAAAGATGTGCAAGCCTTGCTGGAGGTACTGGACAGTGCGGTCAGCCATCAAGAAGATATTAGCTCTCTGGCGGTGCTGCGCCGTTATGAGTGTCGCCGTCGACCGGATAACTTACTGATGCAATCGGGCATGGATCTGTTCTATGGCCTGTTCAGTAACGATTTACCGCCGCTGCGTATGCTGCGCAATGTCGGCCTGATGGTGGCGGATAAGTCTGGCGTGCTCAAACGTCAGGCACTGCGTTACGCGCTTGGCCTGTAGCGCCCTGAGCACAAGATCAGTGTAAGAAGAGAAAATGGTAAGGCAGCGCGCTGCGGCAACCTAGCCAACATTGCTGCCGCTTCAAATAGCACGGATATGCAACCCATCTAACCGGCGATCTCACACGAGCGCCGGTTTTTTTGTGCCGCGCAGCGCTCAAATACAGCCTGAAGCGCCAAGTCATGGCTAGCCCAAATAATGAGAAAGGGAGAAAGAAATAGCTGAACGCCAGATAGCAAAAAGGCCCGCTAAAAGCAGGCCTTTTTACTTCGAGAAGAGTGGCTGGGGTGCCAGGATTCGAACCTGGGCATGGCGGGATCAAAACCCGCTGCCTTACCGCTTGGCGACACCCCAACAAGGTGTTTCAAATTAATGGTGGCTATGACGGGATTCGAACCTGTGACCCCAGCATTATGAGTGCTGTGCTCTAACCAGCTGAGCTACATA
>NZ_JRKB01000001.1:0-2035 GCF_000800945.1 Plesiomonas sp. ZOR0011 | reverse complement strand
AAAACACTTGTTTCGGGTGGATGGTTTCACGCAGTGATGCCATCCACCTGATAAGCGGTTTTTGCTGTTTTTTTTGCGTTGCTTTGGGGTTGGTTTTGGCGCGGGTTTTGGGTGAGGCGCGGAGGGGTTTTTCCTTCTCTTGATAATACAGAATGTAAATCGCGGATTGTTTTTCGCTTCTAAGCCAGAGCTGGCAAGGGTTTGAGCGTGTTTTGACAGGACGAAAAAAAACCCGTAATTTGTTGAGTGTCGAGGTCAACAAAACACGGGTATTTCCGTAGCCAACCCATTGGAAGGAAGCTACATGCGTTATCTTATTGAATCTGATCAGAAAATCAATCAAAAGCCGAAAGGCACGCCATTAAAAACCTACAATCAGAAAGACAGCAAGTGGAATGAGAAGCGACTTGCGACAATCAAAATAGTCGGATTATTGCAAAAAGCCGGTAAGCATACGAAGTGGGCCGATCGCATGGATGAGTGCGCTAACTGGCTAGTTTATGCGTTACAGGTATGCCGTGATTCTGGCGAGTTTGAACTAAAATTACGCAACGCGAATTTATGCCATTGCCGTCATTGCTTCATCTGCAACTGGAGGCGATCTCTGATGTATTACGCTAGATTCTTTGAATCACTTCCTAAAATCGCTCAGGAGCATTCAAAGGCTCGTTGGGTACTCCTAACCCTAACAGTTCGGAATATGCCCGTAGAATCGCTTAGAGACGCTCTAAGCGAAATGAATAAGGGTTGGCAGCGGCTCGTAAAGCGGAAAGAGTTTTCTTCGGTGCTCGGTTGGATACGATCAACTGAAGTTACGCAGGAGAAAGATCGCAAAGGATATGCCCACCCTCACTTTCATGTCCTGATGATGGTTCCTCCATCATATTTCACTGGTAAATATTACGTTAAACAGGCGCGGTGGCTTGAGGTTTGGCGCGAGTGCATGTGCGATGAAGGGATTATGAGTGTGGATGTTAAATCGGTGAAAGGTGATTTAAAAGGTGGTGGTGTTGAGGTGCTGAAAACATTGAACTACTCGATTAAGCCTGAGACTGCGGAGCATAGTCCAGAGTGGCTGTTGGAGTATTTCAATCAGGTTCATAAGAAACGATTTCTTGCGACTGGCGGTGTTTTGAAAAATGCACTCAAGAAGATCGATGTCGAAACCACCGAAGAAATGATTTTCACGCAGGATAACCCAAAACCAACAGAGGAACAGACAGAGCAAGAGACCAGGGTGTTTTTTGATTGGGATCGTAATGACATGATGTACAGAGAGAGGGTTAAAAATTGAGTATTCCAGCTCATCCAAAGGTAGGCTCGGTGTTATATCTCTCTTGCATTAATTGTGATTCCGAAGGCGTTAGGCAAGTTAGTGGAGCAAAAGTAAACGCTAAAAACCCAGACGGTTCGACTTGCTATGTGATTAGATTTTCTTGCGCTGAGTGTGGGTATATCAACGGTAGCCTTAGGCCAATTTGGTACAACCTATACTCGACGGGAGTGATTGTTGGTTACGGGTTCGACATTGAAAAAACACTCAAGTTTTACAGTCATCAGGGTGTCGGGACGGAGTCCTGACCAAGGCGTTTTTTGGAGCGTCACCGTGGTGGCGGTTCAACAAAACATACCTTGTCCCCCGCTTTACCAAAATTTACGCTAAACCCTTTCTCCGCAAGGCTTCCATAACATCGAAGATGTAGCGCGCGAGTTGGAACAACTCCTAGGTGCGCCTTTGGTGTTTTTGGTTCTCAGAATCCTTCGATTTATCGAAGGCGCGCTTAGACGTTTCTCTGAAGAGAAACTGCGCGAGATGAAAAAACACACGAACCAAATGACAAGGTATGTTTTGTAGCACCGCCACCCGTGACGGTACTGCAAAACGATCCTGCTCAGGGCTGCGCCCCGATACCCCGCCAACACCTCACGCCGTCAGATTGAAATCTGTCAGCGTTCGCCGTTCCTGAAAACGTCAAACGCTAAATCGTGGGGGCCCCTTTGGGGTTCCGATTTAGTGATTGACGGCGCACGAGAT